>NZ_LGTE01000037.1 GCF_001263415.1 Thermincola ferriacetica | reverse complement strand
TCCCTTATCAACATCCCGGGGCGCCCTACATAAGTTGAGTGCCGGACTTCCCGGCGGCCTTCGCCATCTTCGAACATGCGGAAACCCCCTGCCTGCCTGGCTGCGGTTTTGCGGGCGCAGTCGCTCCCAAACGATAGGCGGAGAACCCTGCCCACCCTTCCGTAATTGTAGGTAGCCGCTGTGGTTTATTAAATCATGCTTAATATAATTCAGGTTTTATTCGCAGCAGCCTAATAGCGTTGAGAGTAACCAGAACTGCTGCCCCGGTGTCTGCCAGTATGGCCATCCATAACATCAACCAGCCCGGGAAAATGAGGACCACGGCAATTAATTTAATAACCACAGCAAAATAGATATTTTGTTTGATAACACTGAGAGTAGCTCTGCTCAGGCGCACCAGGAAAGGCAGCTTGGCCAGGTCATCGGCCATCAGGGCGATATCGGCGGTTTCCAGCGCCGTATCCGTACCGGCCCCGCCCATAGCTATCCCCACGGTTGCTGCCGCCAGAGCCGGCGCATCATTTATCCCATCGCCAACCATAGCTACTTTACCAAACTTATTAACCAGGTTATTCACGGCGGCTACTTTATCCTGCGGCAGTAATTCGGCATCAAACTCATCAATGCCCGCCTTCTCAACAATAGCTTTGGCCGTGGCTTTATTATCTCCGGTTAACATTACGGCCCGCCTTAAACCGGCCTGCTTTAATTCCCTGATAGTCCTGGCGGCTGATTCCCTGACAATATCAGCCACTGCTATTATCCCCACGATATTTTCTTCGTCCCCCACCACCATCACTGTTTTACCCTGTTCCTGTAACTGCGCGACAACCTGTCCGGTTTCTTTTGTTTGCATGCCTAATTCGTCTAATAGACGTGGATTGCCGATAAAATACCTTTTTCCTTTTACTTTAGCTCTGGCGCCTTTTCCTGTGAGGGAGGTGAAATCTTCGACCGGTAACAACGCCAGTTTTTCCTGCCTGGCCTTTTCTACGATGGCTTTAGCCAGGGGGTGTTCCGAAAATTGTTCAATACTTGCGGCCAGGTTCAATACCTGCTTTTCATCTTTGGCGGTGACGGGAATTATGTCGATAACCGCCGGCCGGCCGACAGTCAGGGTACCTGTTTTATCAAAGGCAATAACGGCTACTGAGCCCATTTCCTCCAGGTGCACACCGCCTTTAATCAGCACACCGTTACGCGCCGCATTGCCTATGGCCGAAACCAGGGCTACAGGCGTGGATACCACCAGCGCACAGGGACAGGAAACCACCAGCAGGGCTAATCCCCTGTATATCCAGGGACTCCACGGCCGGCCAAAAACAAGGGGCGGTATTAAGACCACTCCGATGGCCAGAGCGATGACTATAGGCGTATAAACGGCGGTAAAACGGTCAATAAACTTCTGGGAAGGGGCTCTTTGGGCCTGGGCTTCTTCTACCATATGAATTATTTTCGCGATGGTTGTATCGTTTACCAGCTTGGTGACCTCAACCTCAATGGCACCTTCCTGATTCAAAGTACCGGCAAAGACTTCATCACCGACGTTTTTTTCCACGGGAACAGATTCGCCGGTGATAGCGGCCTGGTTTACGGCTGAAGTTCCCTTAATGACCTTGCCGTCCATGGCAATTTTTGCACCCGGTTTAACAATCAATATATCGCCAACACGAATTTCATCCACCGCTAAACAAATTTCTTCCCCGTTTCTCCTGACCAGCGCTTCCCGCGGCGCAATGTCCATAAGTTCTCTAATAGATTGCCGGGCTTTTTCCATGGTGAAGGATTCCAGGGCATTGGAGATGGAATAAAGGAAAGCCACCGAGGCCCCTTCTGACCATTCGCCTATAGCCGCTGCTCCAATTACCGCGATGGTCATTAGTACATTCATGTCAAAATTAAGTTTCCGGATACTGAAAAAGGCTTTTCTGGCAGTGGAAAATCCACCGATTACCATAGCTGCAATATACAAGAGAATGGCAGCGGAAGTTAATCCTTGGGTGTGCTGTAGCACCCAACCGGCAAGCAGAGCGCACCCCGCCAGCCCGCTGATGATAACCCTTTTGTATTCAGCAAAGAAAGACTGTTTTTCCTGTCCTTTTTCATATGCCGGCCGCGCAACAATATCGTGCCTGGTTCCTGCCAAGTAAACGGCCTGCGGGTCAAAAGCCCCCTGCACGGTTAATTTGGAAGCGCCAAAGTTAAGCTCTGCCCTGGTGACACCAGGTATGGCCGCCACTTCTTTTTCAAACTTGGCGGCGCAGTCCATTCACGTAAGGCCGGTGAGCCGAAAAACAACTTTGTTCTTTGCGGACGCTATTTGCGGCATAATCATTTCTGACATAGTTACACGCCCTTTCCTTTTGCCAAGTTCTTTCCTGTACTACGTTCTCCTGGGCTTTAGCCATGCTTGATGTGTTCTAGCCCCTCGGTAAACAGATTAATAATATGTTGGTCATCAATGGAATAATAAACGATTTTACCCTCTTTACGGTATTTGACCAACCGTAAGTTGCGGAGAATCCTCAGTTGGTGCGAAATGGCAGACTGACTCATGCCCAACAGGGCAGCCAGGTCGCAGACACAAAGTTCTTTCTGGGCCAAAGCGTGAATGATCTGGACCCGGGTCGGGTCCCCCAACACTTTAAAAGTTTCCGCCAGTGAAAGCACAGTGTTCTTATCCAAGAGCTTGTTTTTTAACTCCTGTACAACATCCTCGTGTATACATAAGACGGCACATGTATCAAAAGCCTCTTTTTCCTCCAAAGTAAACCCCCCAAAAAGTTAATAATGTTTGAACAAATGTTCATATATTAGTTTATATTATGTGGGGCGCAAAGTCAAGGCGCTTTGCCATCTCTTATTATTATTTCCAGCATAACTAAAGCTTCTAAGGGACAATATAAAGTTGGCGAAAATTCAAATTCATATTAAAGGAGGTTATTTAATTGACTATCGGCGAAAAACTGCATCAGACTTTGGCCAGTCTTGAAGGGGCCGCAGCCAACCTGAAAACCTTTGCCCTTGATACTCAGGATAAAATGGCCCAGCAAATGTTTAACGACTTAAGCGGCCAGGTCGAAAACATCTGTAATAATCTGAGGGGGCGGGTAAATTATATTGAAGGGCAGGAACCTCAATATAAAGTAAAAAGGTAATCGGGCCCTGACTCATGAACCCTGTGTCAAGGGAAAGATATGTTAAAAATACCTCCTTGCGTATAATCAGCAAGGAGGCTAGTTTTTTATCCGACTTTTAATTTAATCCTTTCAATCTCCAGGTTCTGCCGGCCAAGTTCTCCGGCCAAAATTCTTATATCGCCACTGATCTCACCCAGTTTTTTCTCCGTTTCCGTTCTAAACTCAAGCAGACCGGCAGTCTGTTCGACAACGGCATCCAGTTTCTTTTCCACTCTGTCCAAACGTTCGCCCAAGTCTTTAAAGCCAACAAAAAGTTTGGCCTGGCCTTCTTCGAGCATAGCTTGTCTCTCTTCCAGCGGGGCCATGCTTGCCTCAAGTCTTGTTTGCCCCTCTTCAAGCCCTTCAACCTTGGCCAAAATCAGGTTAAGGATTTCTTTCATTTCCATTCACGCCCTTGGTAACATGATATCTTTTCTCATTCGGGTTTTAAAGAGAACATCAGTTCAGCTTCACCCTCCCAGGATTATTTTACCATAAACCAAACATTTGTTCCAGTATTATTTCCGGGAAGAGAAATTTTTGCGGCAGCGCAAACAGAAAACCCTTTACAATGCCTCACCGGATTCTGAGTTAACGGGAAAGCGTTGGCAGTCATGACCAACGGCACCATGAAAGCCAGGGACAAAAAATCACCTTCGTGCTAAAAGCAGAAGGTGATTTTTTTGCTATCTATGCCATAAGCCATGGATGTTGCAGTAAGCCCTGACCTCAACATTGTCGCCGGGCAGACAGAATTCAGCCACCGGCTCGTCACCCGGTTTCAGGTATTTACGGGCAACCTCTCCACTGTCAATAACTTCAATCCACTCAATATAGTGCTTTTCCTCCATCGGATGCTTTATGCTGCCGACAGTAGCCCTGATCCCCTCGACAGTTGCTTCAACCACCGGGACGTGTTTCTCCATGCTAGCCTCCTGTTCATTGGCCTTCTTTAGTTCCATGGGCTTTCCACAACAGACCAACTGACCTGCGCCGGTATGCACTATTTCCACCATGTTGCCGCACACATTGCATTTGTAAATCTGGTTTAACTCTGTCATATAAATTCCTCCTTTGGTTTTCTATTTCTGTCCTACCCTGTGCCCGGGCCTGTAAAATGTCCTGTCATGGCCGCAGAGAGGACACTTTTCCGGGGGTTCTGTCCCTTCGTGGACAAAGCCGCATTCCCGGCATTGCCATGCGATGATATCATCCCGCACAAGAAGTTTCCCATTTTCAAGAGCAGCCAGCAGTTTAGTGAACTTCTCGGCATGACGTTTTTCAACCGTGGCAACAGTTTCAAAAAACTTAGCCGCTTCAGTTACACCCTCTTCAAGGGCATCTTTCAGAAAAGCCGGGTACATATCTTTGTACTCAAAAGACTCCCCGTCAATGGCCGCCTGAAGGTTTGCCCTGGTGTCACCGATCCCTTTCAGTAACTTTAAGATGACCTCAGCGTGTTCTTTTTCATTTTTTGCCGCTTCCTCAAAAAACTCAGCAATCTCCAGCCACCCTTCCTTCCTGGCCACCGAGGCAAAAAAGGTGTACTTGTTCCTCGCCTGGCTCTCTCCCGTAAATGCGGCCAAAAGGTTTTTGACAGTTTTCTCACCCATATTTAATTCCCCTTTCTTTTAATTAATTTAAGATTTAATTTAAGATGGTTCATTAATATTGTTTACCCATTTGGTATAGTTTAATTATAATAAACTGCTTGGTTCTTTGTCAAAGGTTTTTTGGTAAAATCTGTGTCTCATGTTGCATTTCTCAAAAGTCTGGCCGCTGCACAGTGAAGTAACCGTTGCTCCGAAGTTACGCCTTCCTTTAACCACGAAAAGGTGGGTGGGGTGACCCTGCTACCCCAGAGCTTTGTGCTGCAAACCCTTGCCGTTCAGGCAGCGTTCCCGAACTCGATGGCTCATGTTGCATTTCTAATAAGTCAGGCCGCCTCCCGTCCGGTCACTCAACCTACGTTGAGCGCCGGACTTCCCGGCGACCTTCGCCATCTTCAAACAGGCGGGAACCCCCTGCCTTGTTGCCTCGGTTTGCAGCAAGACTCATGACGGCGGCAGCACAAAGGAAAACCTTGCACAATGCCTCACCGGGTTCTGGGGTGGTAGGAAATCGTTGACAGTCTGACCAACGGCGTCTACGACTTCACAAAGTCCCGGATGGCCTTAAATACTTTAACCCTGTTTCCTTTTAATTCCTCCAGAGACCAGGACCGTGTGATGCCGTTTTTTTCGACGGACAGGGTTTGGCCCGCAAACCGGAGTATGGCTCGACCATCCACAATAAAATCCTTTACCTTTGCTGCATCCAGATACTGTTCCCCGCCATTTACATGAAGTATAGCCACTTCAGCCCGCACATGCGGTTCCTGAGATACTCTCCTAAGCTCTTTCCATAGCCTAATTTCCTCTTCTGTCTGCAGTTTAAGCTCCGGAAGTTCCCGCGCACTTAACAATAACGGCAGTGTCGTAAACAGTTTATCGTAAACTCCATACTGTAACGGCACTATCTTCTGCGGCAACTCTTTCCACTCTTCAATTTCAAAACGCACATAATATCCTTTCTGGTCACTTTTTATCTCGGCAATTTCTTCCCTCTTAAGAATCTTAAAGCTCTTTATTTTACCGTAATGCCTGATCCCGCTGTCCTCTCCATAGAGCTCCCTACTTCTGTAGACCGCCACATATTCCAAATTCCCCAGGTTATTAACCACATTCTTTAACGGTGTGTGATAAAAACTGTATTTGTAGTTAATTTCCCATTGCTTCTTGGTTCTCAGGGAACCCACAAAAACATTTCTCTTTAAGAATTTGTTGTAATAATAATCTTCGGCAGCTTCATGAAGAAGAGCCTTTTCCATGGCCGTCTCGGGTGTATCCAATATGAGTTCATCCAACAGTTCTTCCACCAGGCCAGTATGCCCGGGTAAAAAGGGTAGCCCCCCTATATTGACGTGCTGGATACTTTCGTAGAAGGTATGAGGTTTGCCATCAGTGCGACCGGCATAGTTATCCTCGTCACCATAGGGAAACAGCACAAAAGCGCCATATACCGAACGCTCGAATCCCGTTTCCTTATTCCCAAATACTATAGCATCCCGATAACGGTGCATTGTGTTTATGTCATCCTCTTCGGGACCTGGCTTACCATGCTTAGCAAGATATCTTTTGTCCAGAGCAGGATTGATTCTGTATTTGGCATCAAAAACATATCTGTATTTAACATCAGACCCCTCTTTTTGCAATGAAAGAACGTTATCCGGAACCTGTGCAATAGTGGGAACGGAAATGTTGCTGTCCTGATAAGTGAGAGTAAACCTCTCCCCGTTCACAGGGTTTTCATAGATTATCGAGGCTGTTTTATCTTTTCTCAGTGTTACCGACAATCCCCGGTTATCTATTTTGATGAGACTGTTCTTTCTGAGCTTGTATTTCTTCCGCAAAATTTTGTTTAAGGCCAGAAAACACCAGTACTCGTAAAGGGTAGGCAGGTCTTTCAGTGACATATGAAAAACATCGGACTGAATAGACAGGCCTTTCATCAGCAGCAAATAATACCGGTAAACTTCGCCATAGCCGGGCGCCATCTGAAGTACCAATGAGGAGTTATCGAGCCGGTTCAGTTCTGTAACATTTGTAAAAATCTCCATTCTGGAAAAACCCTGAAGTTTGGCCAACATTCTGCGCAGCTTTTTATCAATGTATGGATCAAAACGGGAACTGTCACCTCGATATAATTTTAAGTACTCCTGGTGAATGACAGCCAACTTGTTGCAGACCTTTTTCAGTGCCCACTTAATAAAACGGTTTTCAAAAGTATCGTAGGTAACCTGCCTCTTACTTTCTCGGAGTTTTACCGGAATAAAATAATTGCGCCTCACTAAAATCCCGCTATTAGTTACAGACCGAACAAGGTTCTCCTGGTGACTAGCCAACCACTTCGCGGTCTGATGGTCAAAACGCCTGACTTTTTCCACCCGGGCTATGTGACCAACGGGGACAATCTTATGATGAGGGTTGGCTTTGACTAATTCCAGCGCTTTTACAAATTTGCCAAAAATGAGACTGATTATAGTGAAAAATTCACTGAGACTTTGTTTAACAGTGCGCGTCTCTTTGGCGTGGAAAAATGTTCGCATCATAAATTCATAGGCCAAGTTGTAAATTTCCTCATTAACTTCCCTGAGCAGTTCCTGAAAATCATGCTGATAATCAATTTTAGCAGGAAATACCTCCAGCTTTATTTTTAATACAGGCCTGCCCTCACAGTTGATTTGCAGCTCGGAAAAGCCGATGTTATTCCTGAAGTTTAAGTTCCCTGAAATAATGCCTTTTCTAAAGGGTGTCACAGCTTCTCTGAGGGATTTGTTCTCATGATAAAACTGAAGGTCTCTTCCTGTCAAAGATTCTATTTGAATATTATAAGTCTGTTGTTCATAAAAGCATGGAAATACTTTTTCGCCTGGATTCAGTTCACGCAACCCAGAAGTACCGTCACCTGTAAAAGGGTCAAAAACATAAACTTTGTAGTTCTTGCCAAAGGTGACAACCTCAAAGGCAGCCCGGGCCCACTCTCTTCTGGCGTCCTGGTGTAGCTGAAGATGTTCCACGGTGGGGTGAACGGGTCTACCTTTAATAAGCACAATCAGTTCATCGGACTCAATCCTCACCAAGTCCATGTCTTTATAACCAGAAAGAGGTAAAGCCATCATCAAACCTCCAGAGCATAGTGGCAATCTTTGCGGCGCTGCGCGGATAAGGTTTGATATTGTTGTTATCCTGTACATATTTTAGAGCCAATTCACCGACACCGGCCTCATGGTTAGAATAGTCCTGACCACTGGCAATCTTGAACAACTCAACAAGCACATTGAAGATTAGATTGCTGCTGCCCTGTATCCGTGGAAGTATTTTCTGCATCAACTGATAATCAAAGGCTTCGTCTTCCTCCAAAAGCCCACCGGCTTTGTTATAGGCCATATAGAAGCAAATTTCATCCCGAACCCGATATCCGACGTGTAAGTTTGCTTTGGACAAAACGGCGTTTATCTGATCAATCTTGTCAACAACGCTCTCCAGATACTCAAAGCTATCCAAACAATCTTTTAAGTTTAGATACTGGGCCTGAAATACATTATTATCTACAGGCAAAGGGCTTAATTCTTGAGTATCTTTACCAGGAAAGGATTTCAGATGAACCGTGGAAAACTCTATGGTATTGGCCCGGTCCAAAACTTTTTTGCTGAAAGGAAAGGTTGTTTCATCCATATTCACCGTACCGATAATGTAGAGGTTTGGAGGAATTCGGAGCTGTCCATACCGCTGTTTGTCCTCATCGGTATGAAAATAATCGTCGTGAAAAATCTTTTCGGAAAAACAACCGGCATCGGTTTTCTTCTTTGTTTCCATCAGGCTTAAAATATCGCTGAAATAATACTCCACTCTGGATAAATTCATTTCATCAAGACATACGAAAAAGGGCTTGTCCAATTGACTGTTTGCCCGCTGTATCACTCGGGTTAAGGGACCTGGTAAAAACTTCCCGTTGATGTCTTTGTAACCCAAAAGGTCTGAACTGTCGTTCCAATCAGGCCTGACAGGGATAAGTACAAACCGTCCGTTTTCCGTAGTTGCGCCAACGGCTTCAGCAAAGACTTCTACTAATTTACTTTTTCCGGTCCCGGAAATTCCGGCCAGAATAACAAAGGGTTTTGTTTTAAGGCATAAAAAGAAGTTTTTAATTAGGCCTGTTTCATATAAATAGCCTTTATTCGATATGTACTGATAAATGTGTTCGACAATTTCGTTATACTTCAGTCTTTCTTTATCAGAATTCATCAAACGAGGATTTGTCTGTTCATCAGGAATACCCATTTTGGTAACCTTCCTCAAAATGAAATAGTAATCTGCTCCCCCGGCTTCCTGTTCCACCCTGTCAAGCATAAACTCACCGGCGAAATGAAATAACTCTCCCTTTTTATCTCGCACAAAAACATACAAGGGATAGCCTTCTTTACTTGACTCAATAATCGCCTTATTTGAGGGCAGGTCCAGATTATAGGTCTTTTTGCCTGTTTCCTTGTCCGTTCTGCCTTCCAGGTAATATTTGAGAATGGTCCTGTCTTCCGTAAGCCATTGGTTCGGATACAACTCCCCGCCAATGGTACAGAGAATAACTACGGCTTTAAAATTTTCTTTAAAAATCGGGTGAATACCTTTAACCTGGTTTTGGCCCGATAACAGAGCTATATCAGTGGCAGTTACAGCCACGCCAGGAGCCAGAGAGGAGAGTTCCGGAAGTGTGATCTGGTGAGGGTCGAAGTCTTTGTAATACCAATAAAGGTGCTTGTAGGCCAGGTTTCTTATTTCCCGCCTGGTGGACTCGGTTAACTCGGCAACAACTTTATCGGTAAAACTGAGCTCCTGGCGATCCCCCCGGTAGGTGATAAACTTATTTAAAGCCTGAACGGGGTTAGTTAATATAAGTTCTTTGACCCGAGCATCGGTCAAAGTTGCCACTCTGGACATTTCGATCTTGTCCTTTTCAGGTTTTTTGCCAAATCTCTGCCTGGATTCGTAAAAATTTCGAAAGTACCTGGTCACATCGTCTAAACGGGCCACGCCATTCGCAGAACAATTCTCCAGCATAGCCAAAACGGTAACCATTTTATAGGAAGCCTGGCGGTTTCTAAAGCTTGCATCCAGCTCAGTTATAACGGACAATCAGGACCCTCCCTCAACGGTATATACTCTTTTATGCGGTATTACACCACGCACCCCACCGGTCGGGTTATCAATATCTCCTCTATACCTGGGAATCAGATGAATATGCAGGTGCATGACTGTCTGCCCTGCTGCAGTACCTACATTGATGCCTATATTGTATCCGTCGGGCTGAAAATTTGTGTCTAGGTAAGACTTGCTTTCCTCTACCAGGGCCCAGAGAAACTGTACTTCTTCGGAAGTGGCATCAAAGTAATTGCTAAAATGTCTTTTGGGGACGATCAGGAGATGGCCTTGGTTGACGGGGTATTTGTCAAATATGGCAAAGGCCAGGCTGTTTTGCAGGATTTGGTCGGTTCGGTTACAAAACGGGCAGGTAATGCTAATCAACCTCCTGTTGGGGTTTATATAAAATTATTGACCAATCTCTTTTTTGAGAGAAAAATCAGTTCTCTTTTTATCAGCCAACTGGTAACAATATATTTCATCAAATTTCGTTTCCAGCAAATATTCATTTTCCTGCAAAAGATTCCTGAAAGCTTCTTCCGCATTTTCTCCTTCGGAAAAACCTATAACCTGGCAATTATCAATGTCAGGCTCGACAGAATCAGAATCAGGTTGAAAGGTATAACCTTCAGAAGTAAGGAAAATATAGGGTTTCATGAATATTTTATATACACCCCCATCAATAAATTCTATAATCATATGGTCTCTTATAGTAATTGAAGTTGCTGACGTATTTTTGCTGATATTTTGTTATGTGGATGAAGACAGGTGACTTGAAAAATTAATCATAGGCTTCACAATGGCCATCTTCGTCAAACACTTTGACTAATTGTTCCACTTCAACTTTCGATGATATACTTGCCAGAGCTTTTTCCAAAGCTGAATCAAAGTCTTCTGCCTCAACCACCAAATATACCTCTACCCGGTATTGACTCATAAATTTCTCCCCTATCCACAGCACAAAAAGGCTAATAATTTACCAGCTTATGCCCTTCCCGAAAATTAATTCTATATTTTGTTTTATCAAATACGTCCAGGCACAGCGGCGAACTCCAATCGAAAACTATATCAAATTGGCCAGTATGTAAGCGGCGATGACAATTGGGGCATAAACATAAAATATTAAAAGGACTGTCGGGGCCTCCGGCGCTAAGGGGCTTGACATGATGAGCATCAGCATCCAAAAATCGAAAAGCCTGAATTCTTGGTAAGTGGCTTGTCCACCCGGTTTTTTTGATTTGTGTTGAGCATATCTGGCAGGTGTAATCGTAATGTTGTTTTATATCTTCCTTAAGCTTGGCGCTACTGTAATAAACGTTTATCGCCCTAGCAATCTGCTTGGGCTTTTCAATTCTGCTTGCAAAATCTTTAAAACGTAATATTCTAAACTGATTAATCTCTTCCTCAGTAAGTAGGTTATTTTCTTGTTCAAAACTGGATTTGGCTTGGGTTACTCTGGTTTTCATGTCCGCGTCCGGATTCTCATCTTTATAAAATTTTTCAACCTGTGTTTCACATTCAATCTCATAAACATAGGGCAAATTTGTAGAAAAAATATACAAGTACTCTGCTTCCTCATCCGGTATTCTGGTTTGCGGCCTTTCTTTGCCTTCCAAATGTCCAGTTTCTCGTTGCCTCAAAGCATTTATGTAGGTTCTTTGAAAAACTGCTTTAAAAAAATCAGAAGCTGGTGTCCCTTGGCTGTATTTAATCTGCAAAGTATCACTTGAAACTTTCCGATCGACATTATTTAATCGTGTTTTTATCACTTGACCATTCCAAACCAGGTCAATTTCCCGTGAATGCCCTCGGGGTAAATATTCTCCGTTGGCAATGAAAAAGTTCTGGTGACATTCAATAGGTATAGTTATCCCATATTCCAAAAGCGACCAATCAACTCTCTTTTTCAAAAGAAGGGTCCTGGGCATAATTATCACCTTTACGTTGAGACGCTAACTTGACGCTGTGTGTCAATCGAAAAGTTGACCACCAGGAGTTAATTCGAAGAACGACCTAACACTGGAGGGGTTGGCGCTGTGCCGGTGTTTTTGTATGCTTAACTAAGGAGACATGGCTTGATGTTAGACGATGCGACCGATTGCCGCTGTAATATTAGGGCTTATATCCCTGTTTTGCTAACATTTCTTTTACTTTAAGATCAAGAATAGCTCTATCTTTTAAACAGTAATCAAAAATAATGTCAATATTTTTTGCCATAGTTTCCTCAAATGCTTGGTAGGTTTTAGTTAGTTTATCAGATAAATATTGCTCTAAGTATTTCATTGAAACAATATCTATTAATAAAGTTCTCGTTACAGTGCCTGAAGAGTAATGACGTCTGTAAATAATATAGTCTTTTTCGGTTAATTCGTCATTGTGAACGTTGTATGAAAGTAAGGGGCCAGAAATAACGAGTAACGGCAGAAAAATACCAAGAAAATAGGACGGACGCATTGGGTCAAAAACCCAATTCTTACCAATGTCATGAATCTCAGAATCAACACATTTTAATAAAGGAACAAATAACGATTCATAAAGGTTCTTGTGTTCTGCTTTTCTTTTTGCTTGGTCGACTACACAGAACTGAGTTGAAATTAGCCCGTGTTGTATTTGATGATGAATTTCTTTAAAATTCAAGAGTTTTTGGATATCCAATCCTACATCTATGTTCGTAAAGAACATTTGAGTAGCGGTAATAGGAATATGATATTCTAAAAACTCTTGTCCTTGCGGTTGTCGTTCAAAGAAAACCAGAGGGTCTGATTTCTTTTTTACTTCTCCATAAGCAAAAAAATAAAATCCTGTTTTTCCAAAAGTAAAATCGGTATATTTGGTAGCTATAAAATCCACTTCTCTTGATCTGTGTTCATCTTGATCTTCAAATGCGTAATTGGCACCGGCAAAAAAACCAGCCTTTTCAAATTCGTTAATTACTTTCTGTTCTACTAAGTATCCCGACTTTTCAATTGCTTCTTTGATCTTCTCTTTATCAACTTTCATTATTGAATGCCTCCTACTTAATGCGTAACACAACCGGACGTTTCGTCTAACCGCCAAATACCGAGCCTGCCGTAAGCTTCGCCAATATGGCTTCGTCCAACACGTGTTGCCGCAATTGAGCATGTTGAAGAATGGCTAAACACCGACAGGGCCAGTGCTTTGCCGGTGTTTTTGCATGCTCAACTGCGGAAACACGGCTTTATGTTAGGCGAATGAAATTTTAATTAGATAATTTTAGTCCATATTTCATTCCTCTGGCCAAAAAAGCTTCTTGTCCGCCTTCTAATGATAGAATCGCATTTTTAACACTTGGTCTTTCTACTCCTCCACATGCCTCAATATCTCCACGTTTACCACCTTCGTCGTTTTCAATGGGAAGGTGCTTAACTTTGAACACCTTTTCGCTGTCTGCTAATACTGTAATATTTTGATTGTGAGTTACGAAAATGAATTGTCTTGAACTTCCTTCGCAATTACATTTAGATTGTTGCAATTTATTAATAAAGTCCTTAATATACTGCCAATCTAGTTCATCCTCTGGCTGGTCAATTATAAGTGGTTTATTACTTGCTTTTAACAAAATACTCAAAAGGAAGCTACATTGTTGGCCAGGGGAAAATCTTGAAAAATTCTTGTATTTTTTCTCATCGGTATCAAATATTTTAATTGCTACCTCATCATCAGCCTGAATCAATTCTAACTGAAATAACTCATCAGATATAGGAGATAAACCAAGAACATCAAAGTTTATAGTCCCTGAAAGCTCACCAAACAACACACCAGCGGTATGCGATGTAATGTTAGCTTTATTAGTTAATCCTTCTAAGTCTTTGTCTTTGATGAATTGAGCAAGTTCTTTACCTGTTAATTTGGCGTTAATTATGTTTTCTACTTGTTTCTTTTGAACATTTTTACCTGTAAATATCTCAATCAAGAAATTCCTTACTTTGTTAAAGTTTTTATCTTGGGAAATTGTTACCTCAATCATTTCAGTCTCTTCTGTCAATCTCTTAGCAGTGTTTATCCGCATCTCGCTTAATCGGTTGTTAAGATTATAATATTCTTGCAGTAACTGCTGTCGTTGGTTTTGGAGAGCTTTAATTTCTTCGACGGTTTTCCTGATTTTAGGTTCAACATTGTTTTCGATTTCTACCAATTGGTCTTTATAATCCTTAAGTTTCTTCGTTTCATCAATAATGTTTTCCATTCCGTGTTCTTGAAGATATTTAGTGTATTCTTCTAACTTGTCACGATAAACCTCAAGCCATATTTTATCACCGATTTTAAATGTATCTACTTCTTTAATAATTTGTTTTATTCTTTCAAGTCCATCCTTTTCTTGGTCTTCAATTTCCTTGAAAATTTGTTCTGAAATCCCTTTTAATCGTTGTAATACGGTGTCTTCTAAGGTGGGAAACTCTATTTTAAGAAAGTTAGATGTTTCTTTTAAAAATTGCTCCTTCTTCTTGGCAATGCTTCTTAGGTTTTTTATTATGAGGTCAAAATACTTTTTCTGTTCTTCAAACTTCTGAAATTCCTGTAAAATCGGTTCATTTAAAAGCGTTTCTATTTCTTGTATAGATTTCTGAATATTAGATTTATTCGAAGCAATATCTATGTCCTTACTTATGTCATATAAATGCTCAATCTGCTTTAAGGCATTATCTTCCAATTCCCTAATTTTTGTTTCAATATCTTCAAGAATATGGTTCAAACCACCTACTTCATCTATTAATCTCAGTTTCTCTTCGGCCTTCTTAGTAATTTCTTTTAGTTTTCCTTGTCCAAATATTTCAACATCGAAAGGAAGTTCAACAGGAATACTATTATCAATAAAACTTTTGTCATTTTGCTTGGTTAACTCTAGCGTTCTTGATACTGATATAAGTTTACCATTGGCATCCACCAAATCCAGATTAACTATGTTAGAAGGCCTTAGCAAATTATACAATCTGTCCATATATTCAAAATCTGTTTTATCATATTTCCCGAAAACAAACCTTATCAAATCAATTACAACAGACTTTCCACTGCCACGACCACCTATAATTGTATTTAACTCCGGGGAAAAATTAAATGGAAGCTCTTTATAAAAACCTCCGGATACCTTTATCCCTTTAATATAAGGATGGTTAATTGGAGGTTCTTTTTCCGAAATACATACTCTCAATTCAGGTTCGAAAAGTATCTGGGTTAGCCCATTAAAATCGATGGTGTCCATCTTAATCCAAGTATAATGTTTTCCAATTACTCTAGGGTCATTTTCGTCAGCAGGATTAGCGCCAATAAAGTGAGCATCGGAGTTTTTCACGCTAGCCATTATTGTAATGAAGTTGCCGTTTTTATTTAGATAAAATTCTCTGTCCTGTTGGGCTCTTTGTCTTCTTACTTCCATGACATCCATACACTTTACCAAATCACAAATGAGTTCATTTTGAGTATTAGTGTAGTCAAGCTCTTGTTCTATTCCATTTTGACTTTTAGGATGTGCTGCAATAATTATGCCTCCCAGATTTTTAGCGGCTTTTACTACTGTTTCGAAATTTGCATATTTCTTTTGGAGTCCCACTTTATAAGCTTCCTCATCTTTTAAGCTTGGCTGGTTTTCTTTCCCTTTATTAACAATGTCTGTGCGAGTAAGAGACAAATCAGGCAAAAACTTATCTCTAATGACTTCTTCTGTAATATATTCAGGGAAGATGACCAGTACATGAATGGCACGTCCACCTTTATCGGTTCTGACTTCTATTCCTGGGAGAAATTCAATCTCAATTCCTTGTTCATTCTTTGAATCAACAATTTGTCTTATTTTAGTAATATTATCGATGCAATTGTGATCTGTAACGGAAAAAAGGTTGATGCCACATCTAATAACTTCATCCACAAGAGCTTCTGGAGTTAAATTACAGTCATATGACGCATCCGAATGTAAATGCAAGTCAACTTTTCGCCATTTAACTTCGTTCATTTTTCATCACCCCTTAATTAAAAATTATTTCGCTTTAGCACCGAAACTTCGTTACCGTTTGCTTTGCGGCTGGCTTAGTGTAACCTGTGTTGCCGCATTTAAACATGTTGTGTTATGGCTAAACACCGGCACCTGCTGGTCCGGCGCTATGCACTTATACTTGGCGGATGGTTTTTGCACAGCACGTGCCGCCACAGTAAGGAAAACCTCCACACATCAGCAGGACCAATATCGTGCCAGTGTTTTTGTATGTTCAACTGCGGAAACATGTTCACTTGTTAGTGATATCTACAGACTCGACCCGAACTTCTTTTTAATAATTTTGAGCATTTGGTCCCGTGCAAGAAATAAATAGAACAAAAATATAATGATTAACGGATAGAGTGTGTATGAATAATTAAAAACCTTATAGGTTAGCCAGATAAGGAATAACCATATTGAAGCGGTTACACCGTAACCTGAATAAATTATTACCATTTTGTAATTGGATATATAAGGAAATGTGGTTACCATAGAAATAATTATTCCGCTTAAAAATAGACCCACACTTAGAAAAAAGACAAATGAAGACCAATCTTGAAAATAACCTAAAATCAATGAGTTAAAATGGAAAATTTGTTTTGGAAAATGACTAATAATATTATCTAATCCTGAAATGCTTTTGAGAAATAGCAAAAACGAATTTAGCATTAAATAATATAATTCTATTAACCAAATAGCTTGGGGTACAGTAAATAGATTTAGCATTTTGACACTCTTAATCAAAGATTTTATGAGTTTCTTTTCGATTACGTCTGGACTTATTTCATCCATTACTTTTTGCTCCTCTTAGTTTGTAAATTTCTCCTAACCACCGCACGTGCCGCCGTAAGCCATGCAGATGCGGCTTGGCCCAACACGTGCGTCACATTTAGGCAAGCGGCCAAACACCGGCAGGCGGCGCTGTGCCGGTGTTTTGGTATGCTCAACTGCGGAAACACGGGTTTACCTTCCTACCTCTCCCAATTCTCCACTTCCATCTCAATTCCCCCGCTAAACTTTGCCACAAAGTTAAAGACAAAGGTATATATCGCATTCACCACTGCAATCAATAGACCGTAGAGCAGGCCCAACAATATACCGCCCATCATCCCGCCGCCGAAAGCCATTTCGGACTCCTGCGGGGCAAAGGTTGCCACAATACCCATGAAAAGTCCAATGATAAACCCTAGCAGTATACCTGCAATCAGCGAAAACTTAAACACCGAACCCACACTGATTTTCTTGAGCTTAAAATTGTACATCCTACATTCCCCCCGGTTTAAACTTTCCATTGTCAATTGTCAATTGTCAATTGAAAAAACCCGTCCCCCAAAGGAACAGGCTTTCCACTACTACCGCAACTATACTGCAACCTGGCAATCCTGGCCCTTCGGCCGTAGACCCATGGCTTTGCGCCCCATGCTTTCGCATGGTTTGCCAAACAATATGAGTATTTGTCGAATTTTTCCTGTTTCATAAAATACGCCCCGGAACAGCAGAACTCCTGCGTTGGGGCAGCTTAATTTATCGCCATATTCCGACTGTTTTCGACAATTTTTCCGTTTTGCCTTTACCTCTGATTTCCTCTGTGCTCTCCGCGCCCTCTGTGGTGATGTGTTAACCGCTGTAATGCTGAAAGGGTGGGTGGGGTTCTCAGGCTACCGTTAAGGAGCAACTGCGCCCGCAAAACCACAGCCGGGCAGGCAGGGGGTTCCCGCATGTTCGAAGATGGCGAAGGCCGCCGGGAAGTCCGGCACTCAACTTATGTAGGGCGCCCCGGGATGTTGATAAGGGA
>NZ_LGTE01000036.1 GCF_001263415.1 Thermincola ferriacetica | reverse complement strand
GGTTAAATGTTTCCTCCGCTCCGGGCGAAATCTCCATCGGATAACCGCTCCCGCTTACGCGGCTCGCGGACCGATGGACGATTTAAGCCCCGCTCCGGAAAACATTTAACCTCCCTTATCAACATCCCGGGGCGCCCTACATAAGTTGAGTGCCGGACTTCCCGGCGGCCTTCGCCATCTTCAAACATGCGGGAACTCCTCTGCCTGCCCGGCAGCGGTTTTGCGGGCCAGTCGCTCCCAAACGGTAGGCGGAGAACCCTGCCTACCCTTCCCTGGGTAAGGGTGAGAAAGAGGCCGCCCCGGTGAAACAATAAGTTGCGACTTGGTGGAGGGCGGCAAGCCTGTGTTAACGACAGTGAGGGCTTGAAATCACTGTTTCCGGCACGGGCACATCACCCCCGAGGACGTAATTACTTAAACCACAAAGCCCACAGCGCAGCCAAGCTGCAATCAAAATTTAAAAGACCAGAAACCCATGATAAAACTGAAAAAATGAAAAAAGTAGTCGTTTTCGTTTCTATATAATAACGGCTTTTAATCAAGATGAGAGCCCATAAACTGATTGCTAAAATACCACATTCCTTTCGCTATACTGTGACAAAGAAAGGAACCCGAGTTATGTTAGCTGCCTTGAAATTGAAAAGAAAAGACTTCCCTCAGTTTTTAATGACAGCCTAAAATTTAGTTTTTTTTTTTGCAAACTTTTACGAAGTAGTAGTACAGAGACACGGAGAAATAATTGTAAAAGGAGTTGTTGCTCTGTAGTTGCAGGTAGCCGCGGTACTGGTGGAAGGGTGGGTGGGGTTCTCAGGCTACCGTTAAGGAGCGACTGCGCCCGCAAAACCGCAGACAGGAAGGCAGGGGGTTCCCGCATGTTCGAAGATGGCGAAGGCCGCCGGGAAGTCCTTCGCTCAACGCAGGTTGAGTGGCTGGACGGGAGGCGGCCTGGCTTTTAAGAAATGCAACATGAGCCATCGAGTTCGGGAACACTGCCTTCCTAACCAGGTTTTGCAGCATAAAGCTCCTTGGTAGCGGAGAACCCCTCCCACCCTTCCGTGGTCGAAGGGAAGGCGTAGCCTCGGAGCAACGGTTACTTCACTATGCAGCGGCATTTATTTCTTTTATTAACTTTGTTTTCTGTCTGGGGGGCTGCATCAAAGAGTGAGGCAGACCTCTTATCACTTAATTATATCAGTATTTCGTTCAAAGGGTTTGGACAGGTCCATGTGCCCAGCAAGGGTATCAACCTTTTGGCCGTCAATCAGAATCTGTACTTTCTCAACGGTGGGGAATTGAGTCAGCACATCAACAATTGAATATACCGTCAGCAGTTCGCCGGTAGAACCGCCCCAATGATTATCCCTTAATTCTTTACTGAAATCAACTGTACAAAGACCATTTTCAATGTTAATGTCTTTCAGTTTGGTCCCGGAAGGAATGGTCCTCTGCAGCCCATCACCCTTTCGGGGGCCCTTAATCAGTTCTTCCAGGGCCGCCCTAGCAATACCCTCTTTTTTCGGAATACGCATGGTTTGTGCTTTTAGATACTCTCCGTCTTTATCAGCATAATACAAAACAATTTTCACTGT
The DNA here is from genome assembly GCF_001263415.1 of Thermincola ferriacetica. Lineage (NCBI taxonomy): Bacteria > Bacillati > Bacillota > Clostridia > Eubacteriales > Thermincolaceae > Thermincola > Thermincola carboxydiphila. The sequence continues at coordinate 17,429 of NZ_LGTE01000036.1, read as the reverse complement.
TTCCCTGGCGGTCTTTGTACTCATGGCAGTGGCTGTCTCTGTTCTCTCGTTATTCCTGTTTCCGGCAGCGGTTTTATCCGTATTTTCGGACTTGCTACTTGCGGGCTTGCTTTTGAAAGCCGCTTCTCTTTGCAAATCCATAGTTGTTTTGCCGGTTACCACCTTCCAATGACTTTCCTTAAGTTTGTCCCACGAAATGTTATGCAGGGACCCACTTCCCATAGCCAGTCCAACGGCTAATAACAGTCCCACTCCCACCATCAGTTTTTCTCCGAACTTGCCTGAAAACATCTGAATCCTCCTTCCAATCTTTCGTAGTGTTTGTCCTACACTACACTATATTGAGGAGGACATACTTTTATGACTTTCCGGAGAAAAATTTTCCAAAAAAATTTTTTAATACCATCTTGCCAGCACAAGAAAATATAAACCAACCAGGATCAAAATCACGCCTGAAGCTTTAGTGATATAGGCCGTCCACTGCTGAAACTTACGCAAGCTGGCTAGAAAAGCAGCAAAAGTCCCGGCAATAACCAACGGCAAGCCGTGTCCCAAACCGTAAATAAATAACATGGCTGCACCAGTACCGATATTGCCCTGCGCTGCAATGTAGGTCATAATTACAGCCAGTACCGGTGTGGCACAGGGTGAAGCCACCAGTCCGAAAAGCATGCCAATAAAGAAAGAAGGCAACAAACCTCTACTCTTAATGGGCATCTTCTTTAACGTCGGAAACTTAATATTGATGACTTCCAGTAACTGCAGGCCCATTACAATTGCGACAAAAGCGATAACATAATACCATCCTTTGCCGATCTGGCCGAAAATCTTACCCAGCAAGGCAGCAAAAATGCCGAGCAAGGCAAAGGTAACAGCCAGACCTAAAACAAAGACAAAGGACATAACAAAGCCCCGGGAACGGGATCTTTCCGAATAACCACCGATATAACCCATCATCACGGGAACCATTGATAATATGCAAGGGCTGAGGCTGGTTAAAATACCACCGAGAAAAACCACCAAAAAGGTTAACAGGGAAACATGTTGCACTAAATTGGGGAGTGTTTCATTAAAAAATGTTTCTAACACCTAGCCACCCCTTTCACAAAAAAGCATTCTCGAAATAACCGACTGTTGACAGGGTTATTTATCCCGTAACAGTTGTTGGATGTATTTTTCCAATGTCTTTTGCGTGGTAACTCCCGTATAGCTTTGCACCACGTTACCTTTGGCATCTATAAACCTGAAATTGGGGATGGCATCAACCTGAAATTCGGCAGCCAAAGTATTCCCCTGTGGGTCATCAACGTCTGCCACGATAAATTCCACCTGCCTGCCGTATTTTTCCTTCAGAGCCATAATCACGGGCTCCATCTGCCGGCAGCCCGGTCACCAACTGGCATAAAACTCCAGAAAAACGGGTTTTCCCTGGCCTTTGGCTTTGGCGAAAGCGTCAGCCGGATTTGGCGTAACGGCAAATTTTTCTTCCCCTTTTGACATAAAACTCGGAGCGGCCATAATCCCAATGATCACAATAACTAAAACCGCCAGTATAATTATTCTTCCCGTCTTTGACAATATACCCTAACCCCCTTCCCGTAATATTAATATACGCTATTATACCATATAAATTAAAATCGTCATAATAAATTTAGGGCGACAGATTATTTTTCCGCCAGAAAGCAAAGAATATTAGATACAAAAGCAGGCACGGAGGTGCACAATGGATAAGCTGGAAAAAGTCAATAAACTTATCGAAAAAGCAAAAGAAAATTACGCCAACATATCAAATAATATAATTCCCGGCATTCAGGGCGTCAGTGTCGAAGGAGTCGACCTTATTCCGCTTGGCGGAGATGCAAAAGCAAATCATGAAGAACCGAATAAAAAATCGCACCAATAAAAGTGGTTGTTTAAAAGCTAAAGAGGCGCTGTTTCCTAGAATGACAGGTTATGCTTTTTGCTGTAGGGTTGAAACACCGCTTCAGCAATTTCACATTCCCGGCTTAACACAACCTTGGCGTTGTGCAAAAAGTCATCCCGCACAAAATAACGCAAATCAGCAAAACAGACCACATGGTTTTCCCCATCCTGATAGTAATGGATATGATAATAGGGAGTAAAGCTTTGAAACAAGCGGCCAATCTTTGAATATAAGGCCTTTTGAATAATATGGTTGTGGGGCACTTTTTCCAATACTCTCCTAATGCCCGTTTCAAAAGACAACCACTTTGCTTCTCCAACAATATACTTGTTTCTTGTTTCCACCAGAAAACTCCAGTCCCACAGGCTAACCATAGCCGGCATGACAATAATGCGCTCAATATCCTGTTCCCTGTATTGTTCACTCAGAAACAGAAAAACAGAATGCCTCATGTACAATCTGAATAACAAATAAATTACCGTTAAAACCAATATGACCAAGGAAACCCGGGGAAAGCTGCCCGGCCAGAATAGAGCGGCCAAACAAAGGCCTGCCAGAACCGGGTCGAAAAGCACCAGCAGGTTAAGAGAATACTTTTTTTTGCTCAACGGCCATAATACCTGGGCTCCATAGGAGTTAAGCACGTCAAGAAAAACATGGGAAAGCCCGCCCAATAAAGCCCAGGCAAACAAAGCAACAAACCTGTATCCGGATAACAGGTATACCGCCAAGGCAATCAGACCGGCATTACATATCAGGCCCGGCACGGAATGGGACATGCCCCGGTGGTTTTTTAGATAAGCTATATGTCCCCGCAACTGGTAAACTATATCCATGTCCGGCATTAAAGAGCCTAGCACCGTTGAAAGATACAAGGGATCAGATATCGAAAGCTTTTCGCCGGAAATACCGGCGATTACGGTACCTACCAGAAAATGTGTCACAGGATCCATACCAGAGCCTCCCCCATCCAGTATGCGTGTTCATTATAGCATAACTGCGGGGGAAAATAATCGGCCAAAATATGGAGTTATATGGCCTTCCTTTTCATCCTGATGCTATAGAATTTTTCCTGTAAACGGTTGACGGTCATGGAACTTATTACCCAGACAGGTACAGACAAACCGATGCCCAGCAGCCATTTACCTGTCCACCTGATAAAAAATATAGCGGCAATAACACATAAAGCGCACCCTATCATTCCCGCTACCGCACCCTGGGCTACTTCCCCCGCCATTTTATCGCCATCCCTTCTTCCAGTTAAAGCCACAGAAGCTATCATGACAGCCGGAAAAGCAGCAAAAAGCCCAGCTACGATTTTCCACGGAATAACGAAAGACAATAAATAGCATCCTACAACAGCAAGACCTCCCAGACTAAACCTTGTTAAAATTTCTGCCAGGTTATCACTTATAAGTTTACTTTTCACCTTTGCCCCTCCCAGTCAGAAACGTAAAGCTGCGATAATGGCTGCGCCGGTAAAAGCCCAAACAAAGAAAGTATAAACCAGGCCCTTTTTATACCCAGTCCGGGGGATAAGCCAACCAGCCACCAGACATGCGATAATATTGGCCACCATTCCGACCAAGGCTCCTTTTGAAACCTGCAGTACCAGATGATTAGCTAAATGAAGGTCTTTGCCCGCTCCCACCGAAATGACTGATGCCAGAAAAACCCCGGGGAAAGCGGCAAAAATACCCCCAAACCTGCCTCCGACCTTTTTCCCCAAGAGATATGCGGCGGCAACACTGCCGCCGCCTAAAACAAATCTGAGTAAAACGCCCAAAAAAGTAATTTCCTGCATCTCTGTTACACTTCCCTGTATAGCCTGTTTTAATGAAACAATTCTCTTTTTTACTAGGAATGGTACAAATTAGTTTTTAATAGTGGAAAAACTGCGGTTTCCCGCAGTCCTATTCATTAGTGGCAGGCGTCTGATAAGTTATCAGCCCTTCGTGCATAAACTGAATGATCCGTTTGGTGGAAATTCCCGATTGCGCGCTCAGTTCCAAAAGAGATATTTTAGGATTGACCCTGACACAATCCCTGATTTTAGCCATCTCCCGGTCTCTTTTTTGGGAACACTCCGGACAGATTGCTTCGCTTTCGGAGGTTATTAATTTACCGCATTCTCTACAGTTTACCAGTGCCATTGTAAAATCACCCTTTGCAAGCAGAAGGATTTTTTCTACCCTGATTCTTATTTTATATAATTATTGTGTGATAGTAAATAATTATACAGGAACAAAAAACCAAACACCGGATAAATTTCCGGTGTTTAACGGCATATCAGTAAATTATTTGATTATTTTGATTGCAACTCCGTCTGCATTCAACTCTACCTTCACCTGGTCGCCAACGCCAATATCCTCGAGATCAGCTTCTTTATCGTCCACAATAACTTTTGCATCTTCGGAAACGTTGTATGTAACCTTAAGTACTCCAAACCTAAGGAGTTCCAGTTTCTTATTGGCAGTGTCAATGGCTGTGACCTCTCCTCCGATATACTTCTTGTCCGCCGTAAACTCTTTAGCCTCCAGATAGGCCACATTTCCTTCAGCATTCAACAGCAGCAAGACCCTGTCGCCTGCTTCAAGGTCTCCCAGCTCAGCAGGCTGCCCGTTTCTGTAAATTGCGGCTTCGTCAATAACCTTATAATCTTTAACTTCTTTATAAACAGAATCATAAACAGAATCGTAAACAGAATCAGTTACATTGGAGGCCACACTGATTATTGCATTTGCCGCGTCTACCGATACCAGAATGCCTTTCACCCGGCCATTTTTCAAACAGGTTCCCAATTTATCCTCCAAGAGCCCCAGGAGCGTAGCCATCTCGGCCCGTGTTACGGGTTTATTGGGCTTAAAGGTTTTGTCGTCGTAACCCTTGATCAAATCGTTAAGTACCGCCAAAATTAAGTACTCTTTGCTGGTTTCATCTAATGTATTGGTATCAGAGAAATATACGGCCGCCTGAACAGCATCCTCGCCGGGGTCTATGCCAAGGGCTTTAACCAGGATAGTGGTTACAGCTATGCGGGATGCTGCTCTATTCGGTTGAAAATGGACAGAAGGGTCAATTAAATTCTTATCGATGGCCACGGCTACATATCCCACTGCCCACTTGGGGACAGCTGCCATATTGTTATACGGCAATGTGGCATCCATTTTGGCCTGTGCTTCATCCTCATATCCCAGTGCTTTTACAACCATGGTTATTACTTCGGCCATGGTTACCGGCTTATTGGGCTGGAACGTGCCGTTGGCATAACCGCGGACTACACCTTCCAGGTTCAATCTCTCAATATTTTTCTTGGCCCAATGGTTGGCAATATCGGGCATCTTTTTCCTCACTTGGTTTTTTATTTGATTTCTTTCCCGGTTCTTACCCTGCTGCTTATTGTTCTCTTTTAATTGTTCCTTCTGACCGGCCTGACCATTTCCCTTGTCAACTTCCTTGTTGTAAACTGACTCACTAACCTTTTGCTGAATTCCAAATATTATCTGGTAATCATTGTCCCCGGCAGCAAATGCTATCCCCGGTAGCAAAAAGGTCACCACCAGCGCCAAGGATGTCAAAACCGCCCAAAACTTTTTTGTTTTCATAGGATTCCCTCCTCTTAAAGTTAATTAACTTTGAAACCGGTATGAACTTGGCCTTGCGACCCCTTTGTTCTATTATTACGAATCCCGCTTTACCTTTTCGAGGGTAGTTCCTAAAATTTCTATTTCCGAGATCTTACCGAAGGTGCGTAAAATCCGGCCTTTAGGTCCGGTGATTATAAGACGTATCGGGCGTTAGCGAGGAAGCCAACCAAATATGTTTGATTTCCCAGCACCCCTTAAAAAAAAGCAGGAATGGCGTATCAATTTATAGAAACCGGTAATGGACTTGAACAAAGTCATGAAAAACATGTTTTTCATGATGGGGTGTTTATATGGCCTACGATTCCCACCAGAAACTGATTGATTCGATCAAAAAAATTAAAAATGGCGATCTGGCCGCCAGAGACCAACTGCTGAACGAGTATCGTCCCTTTATCTGGAAAGTTGCATCAGGCATTTGTAAACGCTCCCTGACCTGGGGAGTTGATGACGAACTGAGCGTTGCTCTTATCGCCTTTAACGATGCTCTGGATGCCTATGAACCGGGCAAAAACGTTTCTTTTCTGACCTACTCCAGAGTGATAATACTAAACCGTTTGAAGGATTTGTTCCGGAAGCAAGCAAAACTGTCCAACGAGGTACCTTTTGAGACAGAGTTGGAAAACGGCGAAATTTTTAACCCGGCAGACACCAAGGCCGCCTGGGAAGAATATCAAAATAAAACGATTGAAGATGAACGCCAGGAAGAACTGGAACGTTATGAAAAACTAATCAGGGATTTTGGAATTGAATTCGAAGACCTGGTGGAATGTTCTCCAAAACACCGGGACTCAAGGGAAACCTTGTTTACAGTAGCCCGGACCCTGGTGAATAATAAGGAATTGATGGATCACCTGCTTTTTAGAAAACAACTTCCGTTAAACAGCTTGCAGGATCTAACCGGGGTAAACAGAAAAACCCTGGAACGAGGGCGCAAATTCATTATTGCTACGGCTTTAGCGCTGTACTTTAAGGAAGATTTTATCTATCTTTACTCTTATATAAACTTCAAATAATTTTTAAAGGTTGGTTTTTACAGAAAGAGGTAAGAATTATGACTGGGCAAAGAGGATTAATAGTTAAAATTAAGGGTTCTCACTGCATTGTAGTTACGGCAGACGGCATTTACAAAGAAATTCCCCTGCCTACAACCCCTGTCAGGGTTGGGTCTGAAATTTACTTTAACGAAAGGACCCGGCGGCATTTAATAAGACCCGTCGCGCTGGCAGCCTCGATTATTGTTTTACTTTTTTCTTTAGCTTTACTGCGTTCTGTCGTTACACCCCAACCGGCTGCTTTCGTGTCGCTGGATATTAACCCGAGCATTGAACTGGCCGTTAATCAAAATCTCCAGGTAATCGCCACGGAAAGCTATAACCCTGACGGAGCAAAATTGCTCGAAAATGTTCGGCTTAAAGGAATAAACTTAAACCAGGCTGTCCGCACGCTTGTTAACGAGGCCACCAGAAAACATTACCTGTCGCCTGACCGTGAAGGTATGATTGTAGCCACTATTGCCCAGTCCCTTGCCGAAAAAATTATAAATAATGAAGCATTGAACAACGAACTGGCCGGAGCAACCAAAATAAATAACGTTAAAGCCAGGATTCTGGTGTATGAAGTTGATGAAACTTTGCGCCAGTCAGCCAGAGAGCAGGGACTTACAGCAGGAAAATACCTGGTTTTTCGCCAGGCACAGGCCGCCGGTATAAAGGTCCGGGCCGGCGATATAAAAACCAAAAGTATCCGTAGTTTTATAGAAGCCTATAAAATCAACCTGCTGCCCAACAATAAAATAATCGTCCTGAAAAAATTGAAAAACCTCCCCGGAGAAACCATCGAGCTCGATAACCTGTTACAAAACCAAAAATACTTGCCAAACAATGAAAAGGTCAGAAACACCAACGGGCGGGAAATGACCGAAGTTACCGAAAAGCCGACGGGCATACAAAATCAGCCGATTTTTCCCAACAGTAATAATAACGGTCATCCGGGGGCCCGGTCAGGTAATCCCAAGACCAAGGGCAACAATTCACAAAAAGGCCAACAGAAAAATCAAAATCCAACTCCCGCCAAAGACAGGGAACTCAACCTGCCCAGGCAAAAAAAGCAGGTAAACGACAAGAAAACCGATCTGCAACCGGTAGAAAATACAAAAACTAATAGGGCACAGGATTCCTCCCCGGGGAGTACCCCTGGTAGCGGAACAAGCGGGAATGCGGTGACGCCACCGGCAGACCACGGCAATACAGGTTCGGACTCCCCAGGTCCTGCAAATGGCAGCGGAAAATCAGGTACTGGAAGTTCTTCCGGCTCTTCTGGTTCCGGCCCTTTAGGTCCCGGCGGTTCCGGTTCTTCCGGCGGCTCAGGTGGTTCTGGAGGAAGGACAAGATAATTTTGTATTTCTTTCAGTCAGGTAAAATAAAGTATTTATATCAACCAGGAAAAGGGGCGGGATACTATCTCCGCCCCTCAATTACATTGGAGCATTTTAGCTTTTCGTGCTATATCAAATAAAATTTCCATAAAAAATGTTTATTGAATATTTTATGGGGCTAAAAAATGTCAATTAGACAAACTTACTTAGTAGTGCTATATTTTTAATTAGCATTACTAAGGAGGTTAGTAGGAAATGAAAACTTTATTGAAAATTATTTGTTTGACAGTTTTAGTACTTGCCTTCGGCATGTTATTAATTGGCTGTTCCGGCAAGACGGTAAATAGTAGTTCCGAAAAAAAAGCTGCCATAACAAAGGTTTTACGGGTTGGATTAGTTCCTAATCAGGCTCCGGATAAAATCAAAGCCAAATATGAACCTTTTAAGGATTACCTTTCCAGCAAACTGGGCATGAAAGTTGAACTATTTGTCGCCAACAACTATGCCGGGGTTGTAGAAGCCATGGCAAGCAATAAACTGGATATGGCCTATTTCGGCGGTCTTACCTATGTCCAGGCCAGGCAAAAGGTTCCGGTACACCCCATCGTTACCGAAGTGGACAGTGAAACAAAAACTACCAAGTATTACAGCCTTATTATTGCCCCGGCAGATAGTCCGGTGAAGACCCTGGCTGACCTAAAGGGCAAAATCTTTGCCTTTGGAGACATCAGTTCTACCTCAGGGTCCCTCTATCCCCGTATAATGCTTGACAAAGCAGGCCTTAAGGTACCTGATGATTTTGCCAATGTCATATACACCGGAAAACATGATGCTACTGCCCTGGCCGTCCAGAACGGGAAAGTAGATGCCGGCGGTCTGGAAGGCAGGATACTGAACAGGCTTATTACTGAAGGAAAAATTGATAAAAGTAAAATAAAGGTTTTAGCTAAATCTGACTACATAGAAGGCTATCCCTGGGTAGTTCTCGATTCAATGGACAAAGAACTGGAGAATAAAATAATTAACGCCTTTCTGACCATGAATGACAAAAAACTGCTTAAACTAATGAACGCTGTAAGGTACGAAAAGGTCACTGCCGAGGATTACAAGTATATTGAAGAACAGGCAGCCCGGTTAGGCCTTCTTAAATAACCGGGAATAACGGCAGTATTATTACCGACAAAAATTTTGATAACCGAGGCAGGCGAAATGGAAGGAACAGCTACTTTTAATCCAGAGATAATCAGGGCAAATAACCTGGTGAAGATCTACGCAACAGGAGTAACAGGCCTTAATGGTCTGAACCTGAGCATATCCCGGGGAGAAATGGTGGGAATACTCGGGGCCAGCGGTTCCGGGAAAACCACCTTTTTCCGGTTGCTCAACGGGTCTATTACCCCAACGAGGGGGGAACTTTTTGTCTTGGGGAAACGCCTTGGCCGTCTCCCTTACAAATCACTGCAGAAATTGCGCTCCCGGATGGCCCTGGTTTACCAGAATCATAATATTATACCCGGTTTGACGGTAGCCCAGAATGTACTAATGGGGAGACTGGGAAAAGTTTCTCTTCTACGGGCGGTCAGGATGGCTCTTTTACAAACAAATAAAGAACTTGAAGATATACACCATGTGCTCGACCAGTTAGGACTGGCTGATAAAATGTTTCACCACGCCACAGATCTTTCCGGGGGCCAGCAACAACGTGTGGCTATTGCCAGGGCTTTATTTAGTGATGCAGAGATTATCCTGGCAGATGAACCGATTGCGTCCGTCGATTATAAGACAGCAGAAACGGTCCTTACCCTCTTAAAGAATCTTAACCGGGATAAACAGACCACTATTATAATGAACCTGCACCAACAAGACTTTGCCCTTAACTTTTGCCCCCGGGTAGTGGTTCTTGATAAGGGGAATCTGGTTTATGACGGGCCGCCGGAAAATTGGATTTGTGGAGGGAGAAAGAATATTGTTTCCGGAAAATAGACTCAGCCAGCAAAGAAAAATCAGCTACCTGAATCTGTTTTTAATCCTCCTTTTTCTCTTTTTGTTTACCTGGAGCGCCAAAGCCACTCGTTTCAATCCGGCGGCTTTCACTGACCCTGCGAACTTGACCGGCATCGGGCGTTTTGTCTCCGGGCTGTGGCCCATTGAACATAGTCCTGAATTCCTAAAGAACACTGGCATCCTTCTTGTTGAAACTATAGAGATTTCCGTAGTTGGTACAGTACTGGCAGTAGTATTTGCCATCCCTTTAACCCTTGGAGCAACTAGGTTAAGGGGTGAAGAGTTTTCCAGGAGTAGCCGCGGCACTTTATACTGGCTGGGAAGATGGTCGGTCTACTATGGGTCACGATTTATTCTCAATCTATGCCGAGGAATTCCCGAATTGCTCTGGGCGCTTATCTTTGTAGTTGCGGTTGGCTTGGGCCCTTTCCCGGGGGTACTGGCTTTAGCTGCCCATAGCACCGGGGTACTGGGCAAGCTTTATGCTGAAATACTGGAATCAGTAGACCAGCGGCTGGTGGAAACAGGACGGGCAACAGGGGCAAGTGAGTTGGCAATCCTTTTATTTGTGAAAATCCCGGCTAGCCTTCCCGTATTGCTCTCATATACTTTATTCAGGTGGGAATGTAACATGCGGGCGGCCACTGTCCTGGGGTTTGTTGGCGCCGGAGGAATTGGCACTCAGCTCACTATCAGTATGCAGCTCTTCGCCTATGATGAAGTATCCACCTTAGTTTTGGCCATTTTGGGTTTGATTTTCCTCGTTGATATTGTCGGACAGGTAATAAGGACACGCATCCTGGACCATTCCGTCAGGTGTAACAGCGATTTGTTGTCATAGGAATCGAGTAAGGTAAAGCCGAAGTAATTTACTTCGGCTTTATCCTTCTGACAGAACCGTACGTACGGGCCGCGCATACCGGCTCCTGGTAAAGGCTCCCCGCTGGTTAGGTGACAGGGTTTCTTTCAACCCATCGGCTCACAAACATGCTGGTAGAGTGAAAGGCTGATATTTCAGCCCCTCCTCATCAAACCGTACGTGAGGTTTTCCCTCATACGGCTTTCCGATGTTCGTCATTTATGAGCATTCGGTTACGCAAGTTTCAGTAGATTACGTTGTTTTAGCATCTCGCTGACTTGACGCCACACACTTGTATGGCGTCTTTTTGTCTTCTTGGCGTACCAACGACAGAAACGTTGAATGATATACCAGTCCAACTTCGCCATCTTTAGCTGGCTATATGGGGTGGCATAGTAATTCTTCCAGCCTCGTATTTTGGATTCAGATACTCGATATGCTCCTCGAATGACATCATTCGTGCAGATGGGGGAGCCAATCTCGCTTTAACTTCATCCCGAATGTGCTGTTCTGCCTTTTTAGTTAGCCACTGCTGGGTGGTATAATACACCCAGCCTTTAGATGTTTCTGCCTTGGTCTTTCGATGGTGCATTCACAGGAAGTCAAAACCTTGTTCCCCTGTCCACATCCCGACTAGCTTTGTCTTGATGGGATGCAAGGTCAGGTCTAGCTTCTTCATAATGGCGTTAATCATTTCCATGGCTTTCTCTGCGTTCTTCTTGGTCTTGCAGACCACCACCAGGTCATCCGCATACCTCGTTAGTTCTCCATACTGCGTGCAATGTTTCTCCCACAGTAAATCCAGTACGTTAAGGTAAATGTTTGACAGTAAAGGGGATATGACTCCTCCCTGTGGCGTTCCTTTTTCGGTTCTGGTCAGATTCCCTTCCTCCATGACTCCCGCTTTCAGCCATTTCCGTATGAGTTTTAGTATTCTTTTATCATTAATCCGCATTTCTTATCAACATCATCAGCTTCTCCTGATTAATGTTATCAAAGTAGCCCTGGATATCAACGTCAACTACCCAGTTCCCTTTGCGGTTACATGCTTTCCTCACACGGTCCAGTGCATCTTTTGCACTTAACTTCGGGCGAAATCCGAAGGAACAGTTCTTGAAGTCTGCTTCGAATATCGGCTCAATCACCATCTTCACTGCCATTTGTATTACTCTGTCCCGTACTGTTGGTATCCCTAATGGCCGCATCTTGCCATCTTTCTTCGGAATGTAGTGTCTGCGCACTGGCAGTGGCCGGTATTTGCCTTCTTTTAATTCTCGCTGACACTCTAATTAGGAATGCGTCCACTCCTATCTTCTCAATATCAGTCAGGGTTTGGTGGTCAATGCCACTTGCCCCTTTATTGGCCTTTACCCTTCTCCACGCTTCCTGCAGCACATCCCATCGATAGACCTTGTCATACAACGCGTGAAACCTTCTTTTCTTGCTTGCCTTGGCTGCATAACCTAGCTTCTCTTGGAGTTCTCGAACTTTTTCTTCTGGTGTAGTTAGCCTTATGGCATTCACTGTTCTTACCTCCTTGATTAGCTTGAACAAAGCAGAGGTCCTTCCCTCCAGCAGGTTGTGCTGTCCTGCTGTTCTTCGGTACTATGACCTCCTCCGACTCCCTTCCTGCAGGTTAACCACTTCACCTTTTGGGCTTATAGGTTTCCAGTTTACAAGTTTCCTTGTGCAGGGGATGGCCTCCCCAGTTCACTGCATTATCTTTGTTACCATACCGCTCCCTCTACGCCGGGAGATTCTTCGGTGCTGTTCCAAGTTCTCCACACCTTCCGTGGTCTTCGCCAATATGCCCGTGGCTCGACTTCTCCTTGTCCCTCTTGCGAGGCCTTTTTGACAACGCGGCAGGATTCACTTTATGTTACGGTCTGGTAACTTGCTCGCCCTGTCTCTGACAGGTACTTTTGTCGATACGCTTTTACGCACAGATTTCTCTCTACGCAAGTATCCTAGCTACGGAGCACCTTGGCGCTTACTCCGACCGGACTTTCACCGGCTAGATAATGCGTGCTTGGCTGGGCACGCAACACGGAAAAGGGGCGGGATACTATCTCCGCCCCTCAATCTTATATAATTATTTTAACTTTTCATTACTATACCAAATCATCTCAAACATATTATTAAAACTTGCTTACATCCAAAGATTCCACTTGCTCCTTCAATATTCTGTTATACTGTTCCAGGTTATTATTGTTAACCCTGTACTTATCCTTTACTATATTGTCAATTATCCATTCATTGATAGCCGGTGAATGATGCGCCAGGTCTTTGTAGTTATCAAGGTTGAAAGTAATCTTTTTTTCGTGTTGAAAATCGTAAATCTTTACATTAGGGAGTCCGCCAATCTGTTTAAAAATGTATTTTTTTATAAAAAGTTCATTTTCAAACAGTTGTGGGTTCTTTTCATAATAAAATCTATGCTGAAGAATGCTATATGGGGGGTAGTAGAGATAAAACGTAATTTCAGGATTACTTTTCACGAGCGGTATAATGTTTTGATCTACGTTCTTTTTAATATTGTCAATTTCATATTCAGTTATCGTGACAGGCCCTCCTTTTTTGAGTCTTTCCCACTCCTTCAACACTTTTTCTTTCCCGAAGCTTTCCCGGAAACCCCAGTTATTGAGAATATTGAGGTCAGGGTTTTTTCTTTCCATAACTCCCAATGCCACAGCTAACAGGCGAAACACCTGTCTGGTTGTATCAATATTGAGCAAATAATTAACATCGTTAAAGAGGTTTTTATCATATAAATAATAAGGAAAAGCCCCATATTCATCTCTTACCCGATTAGGCTCTCCACGCAGCGAAAAATAATCTACTGCCCAAATTATATTTTTCACTTTACCGGTGTTAACAGCAAGATTTCCTATCATAAACTGTTCTTTGGCAGATGAGCCCATTATCGAAAGCTTTAGTGTTTTTACCCCTAATTTTGCATCTATATAAGAAGGCAAAAAGTTCTCGCTCATCGATGTTCCGAGAATAATGGTATCATACTGGTAGTTTTTGGCCAACCCCGGATTCTGATACCTTTGCTGGTCGGAAAAATCAGGTTGGTAAAAGGCTTTCCGGTAGTATTGTAACGGGTCTACTATAAAATTGACGGTCATAAATATTAAAATCAAACTTAAGGTTAAACTAATTATGGAGATCGACCATTTTTTATAAATTTTCATAATTCATACCCCTAAAACTGAAAATATAAAAATTCAGAAACTCTATTCATACCGAATATCCCGGCAACCAAAAATACCGTTACCACCATTGCCCATTTCCAGTTAGGCTTGAGGTTCATTACCCAGGCGGCGCTGTTTTTCCAGCAAGTAACAAACAGGTATAGCAAAGCCAGGACCACAATCTCGTTCCTGCCTGCCGGTAAAGCCTGGGTGATGCCAGTATGCAATCCTACATGTTTAATGTTAATCATACCCTTTAAAACAACTAATGCCTGTGGTAAATTTTCCGCTCTAAAAATAACCCATGTGGCAGTGACAAAGAAAAAAGTCAAAATGCGGCCCGGGAGCCAATGCATTCTAAAGCCTATCGTTCGCCATAAGTGGTTGATTACCAGCGCTACCCCGTGCAAAAATCCCCAGATAACAAAAGTCCAGGCTGCTCCATGCCACAATCCACCTAAAGTCATTGTTATAACAAGGTTAATACATTTACGGAACAGCCCCCTGCAGCTCCCGCCTAGAGGAATATACAGATAATCCCTTAAAAACCTGGACAATGTCATATGCCATCGGCGCCAGAACTCAATGATTGAAGCCGATTTATAAGGAGAGTTGAAGTTTTGTGGAAGTTGGATATTAAAAAAAAGAGACAGGCCAATGGCCATATCTGTATATCCACTGAAGTCAAAATAAAGCTGAAATGTATAACTAAGGGCAGTGGCCCAAGCTTCAACCATAGTCAAACTCATGGCTTTAAACCCCGGATTGGCCCAATGAGCTAAGGAATCGGCTATTAAAACCTTCTTAACTAAACCTACAGCAAATAAAAATAGCCCATTCGATATGTTTTTCCAATTAAGTACTTTGCCTCTTAGTGAAGCAAATTGAGGCATCATTTCTTTATGATGTATTATGGGACCGGCTATAAGGTGAGGGAAAAAAGTCACAAAAAGAACATAATTTATAAAACTGTATTCTTTGGCTTCGCCCCTGTAAGCATCAACCAAATACGCTATTTGAGTAAAAGTGAAAAAGCTTATGCCCAGCGGTAGTATAACATACAAGGGTGAAAATCGAGAACCTGTCACCGCATTGATGTTAGCAATCAAGAAATTTGCGTATTTATAATAGCCTAATAATAAGAGGTTTATTGTTATTCCAACGATTAAAGCAATTTTTTTACGTACCGTTGACGAGGATTTAGTTAATATGGACCCGGTGAAATAGTTAAACAATATGCTTCCCGAAAGAATAGGAAGGTTTGCAATGTTCCACCAACTGTAAAAAAAGACAGAACAGAAAGCAAGCCAACCCCTGGACACTTTCACTAATCGAAACTGATTTAATATAAAGTATAAAGTAAAACATATAGGCAGATAAAAAAAGAGGAACTCGTAGGAATTAAAGAGCACTTATGGGCCACCCTTTCTTATAATTTCTTTAAACACAATTTATTATAAACCTGTCTAATACAAATCGTCAATGTTGTGCTGTAATTGGACAGTGTCAACTTTTTGTAGGATTTTTTTTTGCTAGACCACCCTCTATAAATGGTCTAAAAGACATATTCTCCGTTTTGTATTCCTCTTAAAAACTTAAATAAAGGTATTGCTTTACCTATATTCAATACCATCTTGGCCTTTGGAAGCCAGTTGAGCCCTTCTTTTATCCAAGCGGCGCCGTCTCCATGGAGGTATATGCGTTCTATCGCTTCTACTTTATAGGCCCCATATGTCCAGTTAACGGCTTCAAGCCACAATTTTTCGGAACTTTTTCCGTAACTGCCTATGTGGTGCATATTTACACCTCGCCCACGCTGACCGCTTTTTTCTATCCCCTCATGGATGCTTATCAACGGCACTATTGTATTGGTCCCATCCTGCAGCGCTACATGTTCTTCATCTGCTTCTACATGCAAAACCCTTACCCGCCGCTTTGCGCCACGCTGGACCGGTTAATGTATAAATGCGAGCAGTTTAATATGACCGGTGATAGCTACAGGTTAAAACACCGACAAACAATACTGAACACGTAAAATAATTTCCAATTTTAAAGGTGGTCAAGTGCTGTATTTTTGTTGGCCGAAAATGCTGTATTTTTATTGACCGCTAACACGCCGCCGCTCACATGCCTGCTGCTCTCTCCAAACGATGACTCACTTGCATGTTCTATTAACTCTACCCGCAACTGTCCCGGTTATTCTCTCATATCCCTCCAATCCTACGGCTTTATCAATAAGATATACATAGTCATCCCTCTTCCTGTCATAATAATATGTCCTCTTATCTGCCCAAATTGCGTATATATCTCCCGTTTATTGGCCTTACGTTCTATAACTATACCCTTATTTTTCCGCCACGCTTTATCCTATTTCCTTGTCCAACAGTTCCAGGTATGCCTTCATCATTTCGCGAAACCCATCTGCTTTTTCTTTTAAGCCTTTTTCCATCTCTTCCAGGCTTAACGGCTTACTTTTTCCAAAAAATCCTGCAACGTTAGTGTAAAATTATCTTGGGTATATACCAGGAAATGACAAAATAGGGCAGGAATTTGGGTAAAAAAAGAGAAGACCTCCAATGTTTTAACCGCCAAGAAAAAACAAAGGAGGGTCTTCCTTGAGCACAGCCCTGAAACTAAACGCTTCAGAGTTCCTGGCAGAGAGTCCGGTGATGGACAGTCCGCCGGTTCGTGCCCTTATCAACAGTGTACTTGCTGGTGATATAAATTTCAATGGGCTTGAGAGGGAATTATTTAAAATTTTGCGAGAGAGCTTTGTAAAGGTACTTGTTGCAGTATTGGAGAAAATCGATGATATGCTTATGTATTCTGCTAAACGCAGTGGTTGGGAAGTGCATGATAGACATGAGTGCGAAATCGAGGAGTTCAAGAGTTTACTGAATAGTGTATGGGAAGGCATAACAGACTGGCGGGAAAGAAACAGGCCAGTACCGGAAAATGCCCGAGGTTTAGGAGTGATTGAATCAAATGTAGGGCATACCATAGCTCGACGATTTAAACATCAAGGAGCATCCTGGAGTCCGCAAGGAGCCGTTAATCTGGCCAAAGTACGCTGTGCAGTAAGGAACAGCAACCTCATAGAATTAATGCGGTTATCAGGACCGCCGCCAGTAGAAAAGTCCAGCGAAGTCACTAAAACAGAAATAACAAAATTACTGGTCGAGAAAAGCTTTTTCAAATAATCCAGCTAGGCAATGGTCTCAGCGAAAACAGTAGAAGGAAAAGAATCTGACGCCTTGACTTCCTTGGCGAAAGTTTGTCAAAGAAGAGAGTGTAAAATATTTTGTGTAAACCCCCTGAACATAATATAATTTTTTCAAGGGGGAGTTAGTAAATGGATTTTTTTACAGATGACCAAATCAGGCAGTTGATTAAGGAACGTAATCTTAAAACCGCTGCAGATGTT
>NZ_LGTE01000035.1 GCF_001263415.1 Thermincola ferriacetica | reverse complement strand
CCGGCGGTGGTTCTTCGGGAGGCGGCGGCGCCAGCCGGTAGAAAGGAGGTATAGATTTGAGCGGAACAGTATTTTTGCTACAAAGAAGATTTAGGCGCATTGCTGTTTACCCACTGATTATTCTGCTGGGTTTGGCCCTCAACGTAGGTTCTGGCCCCGTTTTTGCTGACCAGGCCAAGATTGTTTTTATCCCTATAAAGGGAGAAATTGAACCGGGGATGGCCTCATTTGTGGAAAGAAGTCTTGACAAAGCTGAGCAGATGGGGGCCAAGAAGGTTGTATTTGAAATTGATACCCCGGGAGGTCTTATAGATTCAGCCCAGCGGATCAAGACGAGAATTTTTAATGCTCAAGTGCCGACGGTAGCCTTTATTAACGGAGAGGCCAAGTCGGCCGGGGTGTTAATTGCTTTGGCAGCAGAAGAAATTTATATGACTCCGGGTACTGCCATTGGAGCGGCGGAACCCGTTCCTAACAATCCGAAGATTTTGGCTTCCTGGCGGTCAGACCTGGAGGAAGCGGCCGAAGCCAGGGGGCGCAACCCAAAGATTGTTGCCGGCATGGCCGACAGAAATGTTGTTATCGAAAACATTAAAGAAAAAGGCGAGATTTTATCGCTTACAGCCAAGAAAGCAGTAGAACTGGGTATAGCGGATAAAATAGTGCCCGATAAACATGCCTTGTTGACAGAGCTGGCCCAAAAAGACGGGGTATATTATACCGCCGAAGAATACCGGCCGGGCTTTGGGGAAAGGCTGGCCTGGTGGATAATTAACCCCTTTATCAGCCCCATTTTATTGTTGATCGGCTTTGTGGGGTTAGTGATGGAAGCTTTTACCCTTGGCTGGGGAGTAGCCGGTACTGTTGGGCTTATTGCCCTAGGATTGTTTTTTGGCGGGCACATGATGGCCGGGGTATCGGGCTGGCTCGCGGTTTTGATCTTTGGCCTGGGCATAATTGCCTTAATGCTTGAAATATTTGTTATCCCGGGTTTTGGCGTAGCCGGTGTAATTGGCATAGGATTGGTAATCTGGAGTATTTTTCTCGTTTCGACCAGCCCACTGCAGGCTATTATCTCCCTTTCGGTAGCTTTTGCCGGCACCATAATTCTGTTATACGTGTTAATTAAAGTTATGGGCCGCCGAGGGATATTTGACAGACTTGTCCTGGGCCTTAAGCTTGACAAAGACACCGGGTATGTAGCGCCCAAAAAGGAACTGGAAAATTTACTGGGCCTGGAAGGGGTGGCCGTAACTCCCTTAAGACCTGCCGGAACAGCTGAATTTAGCGGGCAACGGGTAGATGTGGTTACCGAAGGAGGATTTATACCTGCCGGTAAAGCTGTCAAAGTTATTTTGGTTGAAGGAGGCCGCGTTGTGGTGCGGTCACTTGGAAATTCCAGTGAATAAGTTAGGAGAATTTTTAATTTAATTGCAAGGAGGTTAAATTAATGGAATTTGCTGGTATTGCTGCTCTGGTTCCCTTATTTTTCTTTGCCGTGGGCCTGATCGCCCTGGCCATCATTTTAAGTTTTATTCCTGTCGGGCTGTGGATTTCTGCTCTGGCGGCAGGGGTGAAAATCGGGATTATAACCCTGATTGGTATGCGGTTACGGCGGGTACCGCCGGCAAAAATAGTTAATCCCTTGATTAAAGCTGTAAAAGCGGGGTTAAATGTAACGGTTAATCAGTTGGAAGCTCATTACCTGGCCGGTGGTAATGTGGACCGGGTAGTTGATGCTTTGATCGCTGCGGAAAGGGCCAATATACCCCTTGCCTTTGAGCGGGCGGCAGCTATCGACTTGGCCGGTAGAAACGTTTTGGAAGCGGTACAAATGAGTGTTAACCCCAAAGTTATCGAAACACCTTTGATTTCAGCTGTAGCCAAGGACGGTATAGAAGTAAAAGCTATTGCCCGGGTAACAGTACGGGCAAACATTGACCGCCTTGTTGGCGGGGCTGGGGAAGAAACAATTATTGCCCGGGTTGGAGAAGGGGTTGTTACTACGGTAGGTTCTGCCGACAACCATAAGGCAGTACTGGAAAACCCTGACCTGATTTCGCAAACTGTTTTGGGCAAAGGACTTGATGCCGGGACAGCCTTTGAAATATTATCCATAGATATTGCAGACGTTGACGTTGGCCGAAACATCGGAGCACAGTTGCAGACTGACCAGGCCGAGGCTGATAAGCGGATTGCCCAGGCCAAAGCTGAGGAACGCCGGGCAATGGCGGTGGCCAAAGAACAGGAGATGAAGGCTGCCGTACAGGAAATGCGCGCAAAAGTTGTGGAAGCGGAAGCAATGGTGCCGAGAGCTTTGGCTGAAGCCTTACGTGAGGGTAAACTGGGGGTAATGGATTATTATAACCTGCAAAACCTGCTTGCCGATACTCAGATGAGGGATGCTATAGGCAAAATGGCGCCCAAAGGAGATGGCGCAGGTTCCGGCAACACTCCGCCTGTGGATAACAAATAAACGTATTGATGGTGCCCGGAAAGGGGGCGTTTAAATGGATGCATTGTTGTTGATAATTTTCCTGGCGTTTGTCTTCTTTAAGGTTTTAGGCAAAATGCCGGAAATAAAAGACAAACTTCCGAAAGATTGGGAACCGAAGAATTGGGGACCGGAAGGGTGGCCCCATGGTCCGAAGAGATGGCCTGAAATGTCGGAAAACTGGGGGTTTCCGTGGGAAGAACAGGACCCCTATGAAGAAGAGACGGATACAGAGGTGGGGAGAACAGAAAACCAACAGGCAAGTGGGCAAAGCGATGGTCGGGAGAGGGAAGTTCCTATTCGGCAGATGACCAAATATATAGATCAAAAATCCGAGCTGGAAGCAAGAAGCCAAATGATATCAAAGGACGCAGCAGGTGGCACGGAATCCCGGATGATGTACCAGGAGGGGCCACCCCCTGACGAGCATATTTTTCCGGCTGCCCAACAGGCAGCGAGACAGGATACAGAGGGCTATCCCCTTCTCAACAGCCAGGCATTGCTGAACGGCATAATTTTAAGCGAAGTGCTGCAGGTACCCAAATCAAAGCGCGGCCCACAAAGAAAAGGACTTTATGTAGTTAAAAACTAACCCCAAAGGCATGTTTACCCCTCCGCGTGCATAGAGATTATTAGTACAAGGAGGGGTTGTTTTATGTCGTGGAAAGACCAGAGAAGGCGCTTCGGCCAGCAATTTGCCAATTTTCTGGATATACCGAAAGATGTTCTTTTGGACCTGCCGAAAATTATTATGGTAGGTAATTTTCAGGTAATTATTGAGAATCATAAAGGTATCTTGGAATATACCGATACCCTGGTCAGAATTAATACCAGCATAGGAGAATATGCCATCACGGGAACAGACCTTTCCCTGCGTAGTATTTTGCCCGATGAAATTTCGGTAGAAGGTAAAATCGATGATATAAAAATTGGGGCATAGGGGAGGGAGACAAATGTTTTGGGTTAGATTTTGGTCCTATTTGATGGGTTACTTAACACTATTGGTGGAAGGTGAGGCCGTTGAAAAACTGGTTAACATGGCCGTCAGCCGGGGAATATACCTTTGGGACATCCGTTGGCTTGGTCCCCAGAAAATTCTGCTTAAAGCCAGGGTAAGCAGTTTTCGGGCTCTTCGGCATATCATAAAAAGAACGGGCGGCAAGATGAAAATAAAGAACAAAAAAGGGCTACCTTTTGCCACAGCAAAGGTATTGCGCCGGAAAATGATGGTAGTGGGGGCGCTGACCTGCGTGGCGGTATTGTATATTTTATCGTCTTTCGTATGGTTCATTGATGTGGCGGGAAACAAAAAGGTCTCGACGGACATCATATTAAAGACGGCTGAAAAGGCCGGCCTGTATACCGGAACAGCGAAATGGAAACTGGATTCCTCGGAAGTGGAAAAACGAATTAAGACCGAACTCTCCGGTATATCCTGGGTGGGTATTAATATTACGGGGACCAAAGCCATCATCAGGGTGGCGGAAAAGGTGACCCCGCCGGTAGAAGATGACAGGCCGGCGCATATAGTGGCCAACAAAACCGGTTTAATTGAAGAAGTGCTGGTTTTATCCGGAGTGGCTGCCGCAAAAGAAGGGGAAATGGTGAAAAAGGGCGATCTGCTCATTTCCGGCATTATTGAATCAGAGATAGAGGCGCCTATCAAAAAGGAAAATCCGGAACAGCTTTTGGAAGGTGAGAAACAAAAAGTTATCAGGAGGCGTTTTGTGCGCGCTCGGGGGATAATAAAAGCGAGGGTTTGGTATGACGGATATGGTGAAGCCCAGCTAAAAACCGTGAAAACGGTTGAGACGGGGCGTTATGTACGGAATATAGTGGTGAAACTGGGCCCAAAATCCATATCTATCCAGGGTAGCGCAAGGGTTCCCTTTAAGTCTTATATAAAGAAGGAAAAAGTCGAAAGACTGCCGGCCTGGAGGAATCTAAAGATTCCCGTCGAAGTACTTACAACGTATTACTATGAAACAAAGCCGGTAACGGAAAAGATAGCCTTTGGCGAGGCTAAGAAATTGGCCATACAGAAGGCCAAAAGCCAGTTTAAATTGCCGGCGCAGGTGAAACTACTAAAAGAAAAAACATATATCATAAAAACAAAGGAACCTGATCTGGTCAGAGTCAAGGTAATGGTGGAAACTTTGGAAAACATCGGTTCAGTGCGACCACTAACCCAAAACGAAATGAAATACGAAACCCTTGAAAAAAAACAGGAGGTTAGGCATAATTGATAACAAAGGTCGAAAAGAAAATTTCCATAGACGATGTAACGGATGCCAGAAATATTTTTGGTCACCATGACGAAAACATACGTTTTTTGGAAGAGACCCTGAATGTTGCAGTTGTGCTCAGAGAAAACCAGATTGTTTTTTCCGGTGATGAAGAGGCGGTCGAACAGGCGGCCCAAGTTTTTTTGGAAATGGTTGCTTTAAGCAATGCCGGCCAGAATTTAACGACGCGAGAGATCCAATATATTATTGGACTGGTGAAAAGCGGGCAGGGCAGGAAAATGCAGGAACTGGCCTCGGAGTTAATTATTGTTACCTTCCGTGGCAAACCGCTGCAACCTAAAACTCATGGGCAAAAGCAGTATATTGATGCCATTAAGCAGCACGATGTGGTATTCGGCGTTGGGCCTGCCGGCACAGGCAAAACCTACCTGGCGGTGGCTATGGCTGCCAAAGCTTTAAAAGAAAAAGCAGTAAACCGTTTAATTATCACCCGGCCCGCTGTAGAAGCGGGAGAGAAACTGGGGTTCTTGCCCGGCGACCTGCAGGAAAAAGTCAATCCTTATTTAAGGCCTTTATATGACAGCCTGTTTGACATTATCGGGCCGGATAAAACCAATAAATTTCTGGAAAAAGGGATTATTGAAGTTGCGCCTCTGGCCTATATGCGGGGGCGCACTCTGGACGATGCTTTTCTGATTTTGGACGAGGCCCAAAATACAACTCCGGAGCAAATGAAAATGTTTTTAACCCGGTTGGGCTTTGGTTCCAAAGCAGTTATAACTGGAGATATAACCCAGATTGATTTGCCCAAAGGGCAGCGTTCGGGACTCCTGGAGGCGGAACGGATTTTGAAAGACGTAAAAGGTATAGCTTTTCGGTATTTTGGCACCCAGGATGTTATGAGGCACCAACTTGTTCAGCGTATTATTCAAGCCTACGACCGGGCCGCGGAGCAGGGAGATTAGTTGGGAGTGACATGAATGGCTCTGAAGGAAAGTGTCCTTGACCTTCTGCAAAATAAACTGATTCCCGTTTTTAAAAATACCACCGTGAAAAAAGTCGGTATAGCTTTGGCTACTTTTTTTCTGGTTACGGTTATTTTGTCATTGAATTTTCTGCCTAATCGGCTGAATTTAAAGCCAGGTGACGTAGCCCCCAAAACTATCAAGGCTCCTCGAAGTATTGAATTTGAGGACAAGCTGAAAACACAGGCTTTAAAAAGACAGGCTGCCAACAGTGTGGGGAAAGTACACGACGAAGACCCCGATGCTTATGCGGCTACAATTGCTGATATCGACACTGCTTTCAATAAAATTAAATCTATTCAAGCACAAACTAATGCCGATCTTAACACTAAAGTAGAACGTTTAAGAACAGAATTGGGGCTGGACCTTTCACCGGCCGTTTATAAGGCATTAATTTCCTCCAATCCTGCCGTTTTGCAGGCATTGCATGAAAAAGTTAAAGGTATTGTAAATAAAGCCATGGAGGTAGGTATTTCTGAAGAAAATCTTGCGGCAGCCAAAAGCAGGTTGAACAGCGAAGAAATAGAACCCCTGAAGATTAGCGCCGAACAAAAGTCTTTTTTGATTTCACTGATAAACAATTATTTGCGTCCTAATTTCATTTATAATGAAGAAGCAACTAAAGCCAAGATAGAAGCCGCAGTAGAAGCGGTAACGCCTGTCAGGGTAACGGTGAAACAGGGAGAGAAAATTATCGGCGAGGGAGAAATTGTTACTCAGGACCATATCGCCAAATTGGAGGCCCTTGGCGTACTGAAAGATCGCGCGCCTTTTAAGTCAGTTGTGGGAATAGCTATCCTCGTTATCCTCTCCTTGATAATGGTCATGGTATTTTTATATCACTACAGGAGAAATATTTACCGCAATGAAGGTTACCTGTTGCTTTTGGGCCTGATAGTAATTGTTTCGTTGATATTGGCAAAAATAATTATTGCCATTGAAATTACCTCAAACATAGCGGCTTTACTGGGTTATATGGTGCCTTTTGCGGCGGCCGTAATGCTGATTGCCATTCTACTGGATACTAAACTTGCCTTGCTCATAAATGCCATCATGGCCGTAATGCTAGGGATCATCACCGGTAATCAACTGAATTTTGCAGTGGTAAGCCTTTTTACAGGTATGGCCGGAGTTTTCAGCGTTTCCAAGCTCAGTCAGCGTTCTGACCTGGTAAAAGCTGGGCTGGTTTATATCAGCGCTACTCATTTCATAGGGATTATTGCTGTTGAGTTGATTACTAAAGGAGAAACAGCTTCGGCATTATTAGTATTTTTCTCGGCTATTGCTTTTGGTTTAATCAACGGTATCTTTTCTTCCGTTTTAACTATCGGCATGTTGCCTTTTCTGGAAAGCGCTTTTGGTATTACTTCCGCTGTAAAACTACTGGAATTGGCCAATCCCAGCCAACCTCTGTTAAAAAGGCTTCTGCTGGAAGCGCCCGGTACTTACCACCACAGCATTGTTGTCGGGAATTTGGCGGAAGCTGCTGCAGACGCGGTAGGGGGGGAATCGCTTCTTGTCAGAGTAGGCGCTTATTACCACGACATAGGAAAGTTGAGGAGGCCGTACTTTTTTATCGAAAACCAGTTATCCTGTGAAAATCCACATGATAAAATAGCGCCCAGTTTGAGCACTCTTATTATCACTTCCCACACCAAAGACGGTGTGGAAATGGCCAGAGAGCATAAACTGCCCCAGCCTGTCATTGATATCATTGAACAGCACCATGGAACAAGCATAGTAAGTTATTTCTTTAACAGGGCTTTAGAAAATGATAAAAATGAAAGTGTCTCTGAGGAAGATTTTCGCTATGAAGGTCCCAAACCGCAAACCAAGGAAGCTGCTTTGGTTATGATGGCCGATTCCGTGGAAGCAGCAGTGCGGGCCCTGCAAAAGCCCACGCCGGGCAGGATTGAAGGCCTGGTCAGGCGGATAATAAAGGATAAACTCCACGATGGGCAGTTGGATGAATGTGATTTGACTTTTAAAGACCTGGATGTTATCGCCAATACCTTTGTGCGCGTTTTGTCAGGTATATTTCATGCCAGGGTAGAATATCCTGAAACAGTAATCAAGGAAATAGAGAGGAGAAAGGCCAGAGATGCCGGTTTACGTAAATAATTTGCAGGAAAAAGTGGAAGTGCCGCCCGAATTGGGCGAAACCATCGAAAGGGTTGCTAATGCCGTTTTGGAACAAAGCGAGTTTCCCGGCGCTGAAGTGGGCATAGTGCTTGTTGATGATGATTATATTCACCAATTGAACAAGCAGTACCGGGGTGTAGATTCTCCAACGGATGTCCTGTCTTTTGCCCTGATTGAAGACGGAGAAGAGGAATTTTTTGAAGAAGAAGACCTTCTTTTGGGTGACGTATTTATTTCCGTAGAACGGGCGCAAAATCAGGCAGCAGAATATGGACATTCTTTTACCAGGGAAATGGCTTATCTAACGGCCCATGGCATGTTTCATCTGCTAGGTTACGACCATAATACAGAGGAAGAACGGGATATCATGCGGGAGAAAGAAGAACAGGTATTAACCGGCTTAAATATCACCAGGTAAGAGATCAATTGACAGGAGCACGACATTATGAACAGTTTGTTAAAAAGGGTTAGTTTATGGGCCTTGATGGTAGTTTTGTTTTTATCTCTCTCGATTTATGGTACGGGCTGTTCAATAAAAGACAAAGGCCCCCTACCTTTTGCCATACAACAAAAGGAAGTGGAAAAACCGGGTAAAGAGAAGGATTCGGTTGTGCCCGATAATTACGTTCCGGCTCCGCTTACAGGGATAATGACTGACCCGGCTAACCTGGAAAAACGTCCCGTGGCTGTTATGGTGGAAAATGCCCCGGCGGCCAGGCCGCAATCAGGGCTGCCGAAAGCTGATATAGTTTACGAAGTATTGGCCGAGGGGGGCATAACCAGGTTTCTGGCTATATATCATTCACAGGACAGTGATAATGTGGGGCCTGTTCGCAGCGCGCGGCCCTATTATATCGAAAGAGCTTTGGAATATAATGCTCTTTATGCCCACTGCGGCGGCAGCGAAGATGCCAAAAAATTTGTTAAGACTGCACGGGTAGCAGATATGGATGAGTTTGGCATCGGCAGAAGAGGGGGAGCTTACTGGCGGATAAAAAGCCGCAAGGCGCCGCATAACTTATACGGAGATACGGACAAAATACGCCAAGTAAGCTTGGATAAGGGATATCAAGCCCATGTCCGGGTACCTGGATTTAGCTTCTTAAGTCCCGGTGAAAAACTGCACAACGGCCTCCCGGCCCCAGAAATCGTAATAAATTTTCCCCGCCGCTATAGTTTGGTTAAATATACCTATGATCCGAAAAAGAATCTTTATTTCAGGTATAACGGTGGCAAAGCCCATATTGACAACGTTACCGGTAGGCAGTTGACGGCCCGCAATATTATTATCCAATATACAAATACTAAGGTTATAGATGCTGAAGGTCGTCTGGATGTGCAAATGATTGGTAGCGGTAAAGCCCTGTTTTTCATAGATGGGCAAGTATACCGGGGCCGTTGGGAAAAAGGCGCCCTGCGTGCCTGGACGGTGTATAGAGACGAGCAAGGTAAAGAAATCAGGCTGCGGCCGGGGCAGACATGGATTGAGGTAGTTCCTTCAAAAACAAGAGTAGATTACTAGAGGAAAAACTAAACCACTGAGTATACTACCAATAATAAGCCATCAGCGGCAAGGTAACAGCTAATAACACTGTAATAGTGAAACAATAAGTGGCGACTTACAGTATCTAACCACAAAGTGGTAAATATTTTTTAAAATCAATAATTTTATCTGCAAAAAATTTAAAGTAAGAAAGTTGAATTAATTTTTAAAATACGTGAGGTTGGATAATGGACAAAGGTGTCTTTGAACGAAAAAAAATCGATGAATTAGTGAAGCATGCCCTGGAAGTTAAGGAAAGGGCTTATGCTCCCTATTCCAAGTTCCGGGTGGGGGCGGCTTTACTGACCGGTGACGGGCGGGTTTATACAGGATGCAATGTGGAAAATGCTTCGTTCGGATTGACCATCTGTGCCGAACGAAATGCCGTTTTCCGGGCAATTGCCGATGACTGCCGTGATTTTAAGGCTATCGCCATAGTTTCCGATGCTGATGACTACTGTATTCCCTGTGGCGCCTGCCGGCAGGTACTTGTTGAATTTTCCAGGGACTTAACGGTAATAATGGCCAATAACAAAGGAGATTACCGGTTAACAACAATCACGGAATTGCTTCCCGAGGCTTTTTCCGGCGATTCCGTAACTGGGGGTAGGTAAAATGGCGGAGGGTTTTAAGTCCGGGTTTGTAGCATTAATTGGTCGGCCTAACGTAGGAAAATCAACGTTGATGAATAAGTTTCTCGGCCAAAAGCTGGCAATTATGTCAGAAAAGCCGCAGACCACTAGGAATAAAATTAACGGTGTTTTAACCGGAGAAAACTACCAGGTGATTTTTTTAGATACGCCTGGCATCCATAAGCCCAAGCATAAACTGGGCGAATACATGGTTCAGGTGGCATATAATGCTTTAAAAGAAGTTGATTTGATTCTCTTTCTTGTGGAAGCAACGGAACAAGAGGTTGGGACCGGCGACCGATACATATTGGAACAGTTGCAGGAAATCAAGACGCCTGTGATACTGGTGATTAATAAAATTGACCTGGTACAGAAAGATGCTATTTTGCCTCTGATTGATGCTTATACTGCGCGAAAACAGTTTGCTGAGGTGGTGCCCGTCTCGGCGATTACAGGAGCGAACCTCCAGGCGCTTTTGGACAATATACTGAAATATTTGCCGGAAGGGCCCAAGTATTATCCTGATGACATGATTTCCGACCAGCCTGAACGCTTTGTAATGGCTGAATTAATTAGAGAAAAGGTGCTGGAGCTGACCAGAGATGAAGTTCCTCATTCCGTAGCTGTTGATATTGAAGAAGTAACTGCCAGGAAAAATGAGACTGTATATGTAAGGGCCGTAGTTTATGTGGAGCGGGAGAGCCAAAAAGGAATTATCGTCGGTAAAGGCGGCCAGATGTTGAAAAAAGTAGGAGCTTTTGCGCGACAGGATATAGAGAATTTGCTTGGCTCCAAGGTATACCTGGATCTTTGGGTAAAAGTGAAAAAGGATTGGCGTAACCGCGCCAATATCCTGCAGGGATTTGGTTATAAATTGGATACCTAGCCTATTGACATCGCCGGTAAATATTGGTAAATTTAATTCATGAATGATATTATTCATTATTTGGATATTTTCATAAACCGTAAGAAATTTTGCAGTTGGGTTGAACCATTGCCGATGTTATGCGGGTTTGATTATTTACGGTAGTCTTACCCTGCTCTTCTTTAAGTTTCTAATATAAGGTCAAAAAGGGTTTTGGAGTGCCGGACATTGGTTACAGATATAGCAGGGCCGGAGTGACAAACCAATGTAAGTTCAGGAAATCGTTTGTCTGATAAGCCGAACGAAGTCGATGACGTCTTCCTCCGTGGTATCGAAGGAAATCATCCAGCGCACTTCGGAAGTTTCTTTATTCCAGACATAAAAGAAATATTCCTGCTGCAGCGCCGGGATGAATTGCGGCGGCACAATGGCAAAAACAGCATTGGCCTGCACCGGTTGGGTGATTTTAATCTGCGGTATTTTTGATACTTCTTCTGCCAGTAGCTTGGCCAGTTTATTGGTATGGCGGGCGTTTCGCAGCCACAAATCATTGGACAGCAGGGCTTCAAACTGAGCTGCAATAAAACGCATTTTAGATGCCAGTTGCATGCCCTGTTTTCTTATATATGAGAAATTTTTATGCAGATTCTTATTAAAAATAACCACTGCCTCGCCGTACATCATCCCGTTTTTAGTGCCGCCGAAGGAAAGAATATCTACTCCCACGTCACGGCTAATCTCGCGTAGGGTAAGGTTTAGACTGGCTGCCGCATTAGCAAGCCTGGTGCCGTCCATATGCAGGAACATGTCATGGGTATGGGCAAAATCGGCGATGGTTTGGATTTCTCTCGGTTGATATACGGTGCCAAGCTCTGTTGACTGGGTTATCGAGATGGCTTTCGGTTGGCTGTGGTGCTGATTGCCGGCCAGGTGCAGAAATTTTTCAACCTGGTCAACTGTTATTTTACCGTTAGTCGATGGGATTGTTAGCAACTTACAGCCTGTAAATTTCTCGGGGGCGCCGCATTCGTCACAGTTAATATGAGCCGTATCGGCGCAAATGACTGCATTAAAGGAATCGGTGGCTGCTTGCAGACTTAGAACGTTAGCGCCTGTCCCGTTGAAGACAAAAAAGACTTCGATATCTTTTCCAAAATGTTCACGGAACTTGTTGAGGGCCGATGCAGTATATACATCATCCCCATAAGCTAGGGTATGGCCTTGATTGGCCTCACAGATGGCTTGCAGAATTTCCGGATGAACCCCGGAACAATTGTCGCTGGCAAAGTTTTTACTAATTTTTATACTAGTCATTTCAACAACTCCTTTTTTTGGTGATATAAGTAATGCCGGATAACTCCGGAGATATGGCTCGGGAACAACAATAACTTATATTCCACATTATGACGGCCAGTCCTGCCGCGATATATTTTTTAATTAATACCAATCCATACAAATATCACAGGATGCCGTATACTTAAAATTCTTGACATTTTTATATTTTAGATGCTAATATAAAATAAAATAAGATGTATAGACCAAAGGAAAATTGAAGTTCAGTTTAGTTGAGTAAAGTTAGAAAAAGAGATGAGAGGAGCTGAGATGAGGTTGGTGCAGTTAATTACCAGTACTCATTTGAGTGCTGGTTTTTTGGTTTCTGGCAGATTAATTTTATTGTGAACCCTGTGTCTGAGAAAATAAGCTGAAAAAACAATAAAGTATGGAGGCTTTAAGATGAAAAGGAAAGCAGTATTTAGTGTAATTGCTCTGATGTTTTTATTGAGCGCCATTTTATCCGGCTGTGGGGGGCGTTCTGAATCCGGTAAAGCTGAGAGCGATAAGCCTATCAAGCTTACATATGCCTTCTTTGCGCCGGCAAATACCTTCCCGGCGAAACAGATGGAAAAGTGGAAGGAAGAGGTTGAAAAGAGGACCAACGGTAAGGTTCAAGTTGAGCTGTTCCCAGGCGGTACCCTGCTTACCGATAAAAATATGTATGACGGTGTCAGGGACGGGGTAGCGGATATTGGCTTGTCATGTCCCACGTATGAACCGGGCCGGTTTGGTTTAATCGGTATTTCAGATCTGCCTTCCGGTTTCCCTAACTCCAAGGTATCCAGTCAGGTATTCTACGATTTGGTACGGGAGTTCCCGCCCGATGCTTTAAAAGATTATAAAATTATCGCTGCTTTTGCCACGGAACCTGCCCACCTAATGACTAAAAAGCCAGTCAAAAGTTTAGATGACCTCAAGGGGATGCAGATCAGGATTTCCGGAGCCCTCACTCCTGTTTTGCGGGACCTTGGCGCCACTCCGGTGGGCATGGGAATGGCCGAGGTTCCGGAAGCGCTGCAAACAGGAATCATTGATGGGCTTGTAAGCTCCCGCGAAGTCTTGAAAGACCTGAAACTGGCAGAATCACTGAAATATACCACCGATTACCCGCTGACAGTAACCAGCTTTATAGCTGTTATGAATAAAGATGTATGGGAATCCCTGCCACCCGATGTGCAGAAGGTAATTGACGAACTTGGCCCTGAAATGGCCAGGTGGACCGGTGAATACCACGACAACCATGTTCAGGAAGCCCTGAAATGGAGCGCCCGGGAATATGGCCTTCAAGTAGTGACCCTGTCCGAGGAAGAAAAGGCTAAATGGGACGCAAAACTGAAGCCTCTGCAGGATAAACTTGTTAAGGATTTGAAGGCCAAAGGCCTGCCGGCAGAAGAATACAGGAACAGGCT
Organism: Thermincola ferriacetica; assembly: GCF_001263415.1. Classification (NCBI taxonomy): domain Bacteria; kingdom Bacillati; phylum Bacillota; class Clostridia; order Eubacteriales; family Thermincolaceae; genus Thermincola; species Thermincola carboxydiphila. Next base: position 8,312 of record NZ_LGTE01000035.1, on the reverse strand, counting down.
TTATGAACTTAAAGATAAGTATAGTAGAAAGTAAAAACAAAAGGCACCCTGCCTACCCCAAATAGGATCTGGGTGTCTGCACATTTTTGGGGGGGGGAAATTATGGCAAATCCTGACGAACGGTTGATTCCGTTGGAAAGTAAAACTAAGCTAACTAAAAGGGGGTTACTGGGCTATTTAGATCTTATTAATGTATATATCAATAAAAGCCTTGCCTGGATAGCGGGTATTAGCCTGCTTTTGATGGTATTTGTAGTTGTAGCCAATGCGGTTTCCCGTGAGGTATACAAACCATTTATAGGCACAACAGAACTTGTCGGGTGGTTGGCTGCCATTGCCCTTGCTTTCGGCCTGGGATTTACCCAATTGCAGCAGGGTTATGTTGAGATTGATGCTCTGGTTGAGCATTTTTCCCCGCTCCTCCAAAGAATCATTAAAAGCATAATGCTTTTTTTAAGCGCGTGTTTCTTCTTCATGGTATCATGGAAAATGGTTTCATATGCAATTAACGTGGCCGAAAATGGAAACGTCTCCGAAACCATGAAAATACCCTTTTATCCTTTAATATACCTGGTGGCTCTGGGCTTTACCGGCCTTACATTGGCTCTTTTTGTAGATTTCGTCAAAGAAGTGGTTGGGAGGGCTGGCGATGAGTGATATAACCATAGCATTAATTGGTCTTTTAGTATTGTTTTTTCTAATGATCCTCAGAATGCCGATAAGTTTTTCCATGTTTATAGTGGGGTTCGCGGGGCTTCTGACAGTAGCTTCTCCTAAGGCGGCCTTCAGTGTACTGACCGGAGACTTGTGGAATCAGTTTTCAAGCTATACCATGAGTGTTATACCCCTTTACATACTAATGGGAGAAATTATATTTCGGACGGGAGTTACCGAAAGCCTCTTTAAGGCGGCCTATAAATGGGTCGGGCACCTCAGGGGAGGTATGGCTGCTACCGTTGTGCTGGCCAGTGCGGGGTTTGCCGCTATATGTGGTTCCAACTCGGCTACTGCTGCAGCTATGGGGACAATGGCCCTGCCGGAATTGAAGAAATATAAGTATGATGAGAAGCTAAGTACCGGGTCTGTGGCAGCCGGAGGTACTTTGGGCATAATTATACCTCCCAGTACAGTGCTGCTGGTTATTGCATTGCAGACGGAACAGTCTGTTAAGCAGTTATTTGTAGCTTCGGTTATTCCAGGCATACTGTTGACTCTGCTGTTCCTTCTCACTATATTTTTCTTGTGTATGAAGTACCCCGAGATGGGGCCGGCGGGGCCGGTAAGTACTTTTAAAGAAAAAATGGTATCCATCAAAGGGGTTTTCCCTACACTACTGCTTTTCATCTTTGTTATAGGCGGGCTTTATAAGGGCTGGTTTACCCCAACCGAATCAGGAGCTTTTGGAGCTTTCGGGGCCATGGTGATTTCCCTTGCCATGGGTAAACTGAACTTCAGCAAACTCTCGGCTTCCCTGTTCGGAACCTTAAAATCCTCAACCATGGTTTTAACACTTGTTATCAGTGCCATGGTGTTCAGCAGGTTCCTGACCATAACCAGGCTTCCTTACGAGGTTGCTGACTGGACGGCCGCTTTACACGTACCTTCTCTTATTATCCTGCTGGCGATTCTCGGTATATATATTTTGGGCGGCGCCCTAATGGACGCCCTTGGTTTTCTAATTATTTCAATCCCTATTTTTTATCCCACTGTTATGGCTCTGGGATATGACCCAGTCTGGTTTGCCGTTCTTCTCTGCATTGTTACCAGCGCCGGGGCTATTACACCGCCCGTAGGAGTTACGGTTTTTGTGGTCAAGGGGTTAGCCCCGGAAACACCGGTGATGTCCATCTTTAAAGGAGCAGGGTATTTCCTTGTTGCTTATGCAGTATTAATTGCCCTGCTGATTGTATTCCCTGGGACAATAACTTTTATGTAATTGAGTTAATAATTTTTATGTAATTGGAATAATAACTTTTATTTAGTAAGTAAGGAAGGAAGGAAAGATATGGATGTAGCAGTATTGGGTGGTGGAAACGGAGCTTATGCAGCGGCAGCAGACCTTGCTGAAAAGGGACATAGAGTCAGATTGTGGAGGCGAGACATCACCGCCTTTAAATCGGTCCTTGAGAAACAGGCCTTATTTTTAAAAGGCTATAAGGGGCACCGGAAAGTCAATCTGGCGATGGCAAGTGACGATCTGGGCGCTGTTATCAGGGATGCGGAGTTGATTATGATCCCGCTTCCTGCTTTCACGCAAGATTCGCTGGTTAAGCGGCTTGCGCAGCACCTTAAGAATGGACAGGTAATCCTAATGACACCGGGTACCTTCGGTAGTTATATCATGGCCAAGGGGCTCATTGAAGAAGGATGCAGGGCCGAAGTGGTTTTTGCGGAAACGGGGACTCTTCCGTACCTGGCACGAAAACATTGCCCTGACACGGTGGCAATAACTGCCAGGGCAACTCGCCTGCCAACGGGAGTGTTCCCGGCGAACAAATCAGCTTATGCCTTTGATATTATAAAGAGGGCCTTTCCTGCAGTGGAGCCCCTGCAGGATGCCCTGGACGGGGCACTAATGAATGCCGGGCCCATTATCCACCCGCCACTTATCCTCCTTAACGCGGGCCCGATTGAACACTTTGACTACTGGGACATTCACAACGAAGGCACCCAGCCTTCCATACGTCGGGTCCATGATGCCCTCGACGCTGAACGGATTGCCGTTAGGGAGGCTTTAGGGTACGGGCCGCCCCACTTTCCTCTGGCAGACCACTATAATCCTGACGGAGAAGAGTGGATGTATGGCAATGCAGCCCATGAGAAACTGGTTGACAGCGCCGATTGGCGCGAATCCTTGGACCTGCTGAACCACCGCTACATGCGTGAAGATATCGCCTGCGGGTTGGCTTTGCTGGTATCAATTGCTGACTGGGTTGGGGTACCGGTACCTGTGGCTACCGGTCTTTTGAACATTGCGTCTGCAATTGTTGGGGAAAACCTGCGGGTGACGGGCCGGACCCTGGAAAACCTCGGGTTAAATCATTTATCCAGGGAAGAAATGAGGTTAATGTTGGATAAAGGCTTGCTCTATAAGGAAGTGCTTTTATGGATGACAGCAAAACAATCATAACTGTTGTTGGGGCCGGCCGCATGGGTACCGGTATTGCCCAGGTTTTTGCCTCCGCCGGGCATAATGTGAGGCTCTTGGATCTAAAAAAACGCTCACCCGGTGAATCTCGACAGGTTCTCTTAAAGGCCAGGGAGCAAATTGAGGCCACCCTTTCCTTACTGACGTCCCTGGGGGTCACCGATGAGGTAACAGCACAGGTAATTGCCGCCCGGGTAACGTACCATGGCCGGTCCCAGGCAAAAGAATCTTTAGAGGAGGCCGGGGTGGTTTTTGAAGCGGTACCCGAGATATTGGAAGCAAAGGAAGAAGTCTTTGCTGAAATATGCCGGCTGGTCTCCGGTGAAACAATAATTGCTTCTACCACATCTACATTTCTTGCCGATACGTTGGCTTCTTTTATAAAAGGGGCGGAGCGGTTTATGAATACGCACTGGCTGAATCCTGCTTACCTTATCCCCCTGGTGGAAGTCAGTCCTGCCCATGGTACTTCACCGGCAATGTTGGAGAAAATGATCGAACTTCTTGAATCCATAGGGAAGGTACCTGTGAAATGCGCGCCTTCACCGGGGTTTATCGTTCCCCGTATCCAGGCCTTGGCCATGAATGAGGCTGCCCGCCTGGTAGATGAAGGGGTAGCGGAACCAGAAGATATAGATAAAGCCTGCAGGGTGGGCTTCGGTCTTAGGTTTGCGGTTCTGGGACTGCTTGAGTTTATCGACTGGGGTGGAGGAGACACTCTTTATTATGCCGGCAACTATTTGGCAAAAGCCCTTAATTCGGAACGGTTTGCTCCACCGACAATAATCACTGAAAATATGGAAAAAGGGAAAATTGGGCTCAAAACTGGTCACGGTTTTTACAATTACAGGGGCAGGGATGTATCAGAGTATCAACGGGAAACGCTGCGGAAATTTGTTGACCTGCTGAAACATCTGGGCCTGCTGGCGCCGCCCCATGGAGGCAGGGATTAGGTAAAGCATTTTTTGGCCTCGTTAAAGAGAGGCGCCGTCAAGGCAAAGTTTTTCTACTGACAAAAAATCAAGTATGTGCTAAAATTAAATATAACAGCTAAAAGTATAGAAGAGTTTTGAGATGAGCCTAGCCTAGCCTGTCTTGATACACATTTTTAAATAGAATCTTGTGGCCAGGTCTTACCAAAAACCTGGCTTTTTCTATAATAGAGACAGATTAGAAAAATTACTGCTCGGGAGGAAACAATAATGACAAAAAAAAAGCTTCTGATGGGCAATGAAGCCATAGCCAGAGGCGCTGTTGAAGCAGGAGTCAAGGTAGCTGCCGCTTATCCGGGAACCCCTTCTTCGGAGGTTTTCTCTACCCTTGCTCGTTTTGCTAAAGAGTACGGTTATTATGCTGAATGGTCTGTAAACGAAAAAGTTGCGCTGGAAGTTGCTGCTGGCGCCGCGTATGCGGGGGCGCGCGCCATAGTTTCTATGAAACAGGTAGGTTTAAATGTGGCGGCGGACCCGTTAATGACTCTGGCTTATATAGGAATAAAAGGCGGGCTGGTTATAGTTGTGGCAGATGACCCGGGACCGCACAGCTCGCAAAATGAACAAGACACGAGAAAATTTGCCCAGTTTGCCAAACTGCCCGTATTCGACCCCTGTACTCCACAGGAAGCCAAGGACATGACTATTGCGGCCTTTGAACTTTCCGAACAGACTAAACTGCCTGTTATCTTACGGCCCACCACAAGAGTTTGTCATGTCTGCCAGGATGTAGTCATGGAGGAGGTCCCGAAAAAGGACCAGGCCTTTGTATTTGAAAAGGATCCTTCCTGGGTTATTTTCCCCAGTCTGGCATACCAAAAACACATCTGGTTAAACGAAATGCAGGAGGAGATTGCTGCTTCCTTTAATTATTCTCCTTTTAATAAATTAGTGTTGAAAAACCGTACAGGTGTGGTGACCTCGGGCGTGAGTTACAACTATGTGCGGGAAGCCCTGGCCCAACTGGGACAGGAGGTTTCCCTGCTTAAGGTTGGTACGCCTTATCCCCTGCCGGAGAAGCCCGTGCTGGAATTGCTACGGAATGTAGACAGGCTGATTGTTATCGAAGAACAGGAACCCGTGGTGGAAGACCAGATCATTAAAATAGCCTGGAAAAATAAACTTAATCTTTCCATCAGCGGTAAAAATGATAAACTGGTGCCGCGGGAAGGGGAGTTGAATGTCGATAAAGTACGCGCTATCCTGGCCGGGTTTCTTGGGGTGGAAGATAAAACAACGGCGGAACAGAGCCCGCCGCCTCCGCTGCCGGCAAGGAACCCTGTCTTGTGCGCCGGGTGTCCGCACCGCGCTTCCTTTTTTGCGGCGAAAGAAGCTGTCAAAGGGAAACCTGCTGTTTTTGCCGGCGATATTGGCTGCTATACCCTTGGCGTAGCGCCGCCCCTGAATGCCATGGATACCTGTTTATGTATGGGTGCCAGTGTGACGATTGCATCGGGTTTGTCCAAAGTGGAATCCGGGGTCAAACACCTGGCCTTTCTGGGAGATTCGACCTTTTTCCACACCGGTTTGGCGGGACTGGTTAATGCCGTATATAATAACGCCGATATTACTTTGGTAGTTTTAGATAACAGCACCACGGCCATGACAGGGCACCAGCCCCATCCCGGACTGCCCTGTACGGCTACGGGTGTGAACGATAAAGTTATCAGTATTGCGGAAGTTTGCCGGGCTTTGGGTATAAGCCTGGTTAAAGAAGTCGATCCATACAACCTGGCTGAAGCAGTGGATGCTGTCAGGGAGGCTGTTGACTTTACAGGCCCTGCTGTTGTCATCATGAAACGGGAGTGTGTTTCCCTGGTTAAGCCTGCGAAAATTTGCTGGGTTACTGATAAATGTGTTGGTTGTAAAGTTTGTATGAACAAACTTGGTTGTCCTGCCCTTGTTCCTGCAGGCGAAAAAGTAATTATCGGAGCAACTTGTACGGGGTGTGGTGTTTGCCGGCAGGTTTGCCCGGCTGATGCCATAGAGGAGGTGGCAAAGTGAGCCAGGATATTGTAATTGCCGGAGTTGGCGGCCAGGGGACAGTCCTGGCTTCCCGGATAATTGCGGAAGCAGCCATTTTGGCCAACCAGCCTGTATTTACGTCTGAAACCATTGGTATGGCTCAGCGGGAAGGCTGTGTGACAAGCAATGTCCGTATTGGGGAACCCCTGTATGGCGCGGTCATCCCCGACGGTAAAGCGGATGTTTTAATAGGATTTGAACTGGCCGAGACAGTCAGACTGCTGCCCAAGCTCAAGCCGGGCGGGACGGTTATAGCCAATGCTACTAAAATTGTTCCGGTGTCAGTGGCGACTGGAAAATCTGTTTACAATGAGGCCCAACTTAGCGAGTACCTTAACGAATGGCCCGGAAGCTGTTATATTTTTGACGCTTCCCGCTTAGCTGAGGAAGCCGGTAGTTTTAAAGCTGTAAATATAGTTATGCTGGGAGCCCTTTCCACACTACCCGACCTGCTTTTTACTTCCGAACAATTGTTGGAAGCAATTCTGGCCATGGTACCGCCAAAAACAACAGAAATAAATGAAAAAGCATTTCTTGCCGGCAGGCAAGCCTTGGGAGGGAGTTAAATGGCAATAAACAGAGATGCCATCCAAACAGAAAAGCTCAATTTTGAGGATATTACCAAATACCAGGAGGAAAAGCTGCAGGCTTTGGTGCAGCGGCTGTTCAGAAACTCTCCTTTCTACCGCGAAAAACTAAGTCAGGCCGGTATTAAACCGGACGACATACGAACCATCCGGGATTTGGAAAGCGTGCCCATGACTGATAAAGGAGAACTTCGCAACGGCTACCCGTTGGGGTTGATGGCCGTGCCGGAAGAAGACGTGGTCAGGATTCACTCTTCCTCGGGGACCACAGGGAAACCGATAATCGTCCCTTACACGCAAAAAGATGTCATAACCTGGGCGGAGCTGATGGCTCGCTGCCTGGCTATGGCTGGAGTAACTAACCGTGACCGGGTGCAGATTACTCCCGGCTATGGGTTATGGACAGCCGGCATCGGCTTCCAGGCCGGGGTAGAACGCCTTGGGGCAATGGCTATACCCACGGGGCCCGGAAATACGGAAAAACAACTGGAAATGATGGTGGACATGGGAACCACAGTTATTATCGGTACATCGTCTTATGCTTTGCTGCTGGCCGAGGAGATTCACCGCCGTGGATTAGGGGATAAAATCAAACTGCGTATTGGTGTAATCGGTTCCGAACGGTGGAGCGACAAGATGCGCTCACGTATTGAGGAATACCTGCATATCGACAGTTTCGATATTTATGGCCTAACTGAAATTTACGGACCCGGCATCGCTATAGACTGTCCGTACCATACGGGTCTGCATTTCTGGTCTGACCACCTAATTTTCGAAATTATTGACCCTGACACGGGTAAACAACTGCCCCCCGGCGAACAGGGCGAACTGGTTATTACTACCCTGACCAAGGAAGGTATGCCTTTATTGAGGTACAGGACTCATGACATTACCAGAATTTTTGTGGAGAAGTGTCCTTGTGGCAGTCTGTATCCCATGATCGACAGGGTACTGGGCAGAACTGATGACATGATTAAGGTTAAGGCTGTAAATATTTACCCCGGCCAGATTGATGATGTCCTTAAGCTTACGCCCGGAGCTTGCAGTGAGTACCAGATTATTTTGACCCGTAAAGATGCCAAAGACCAGATCCTGATTAAGGTGGAGGCCGAACCGGGCGCTAGCCTCGAGCAGGTTGCCGGTGAATGCAGGAAAAACATAAAAGCGCGGATCGGCATTCTGGCCGATGTGGAGGCGGTACCAAGAGGTACTTTGCCCAGGTCGGAGAAAAAGAGCAAGCGGGTATTTGATATGCGGGATGTTTAAAGGCTGTTAGTTATGGGACACTCCCTGTATATAGCTTATTCTAAAAGTGAAATTTTAATTAGCTTCTGAAACCATAGAGCCTCCCAAAGAAGACATTTCAAGTAATGACTTCTCTGTGGTAAACTATCTCCGTGCGCAGCTCCGGAGCAACGTTTGTTTCACCGGGCAGCGGCTCCTATTTTTCTTTCTCCCCTCCTACGGCAGGATAGGGAGGGTTCTCCGCCTACCGTTTGGGAGCGACTGCGCCCGCAAACCCGCTGCCGGGCAGGCAGGGAATTCCCGTATGTTCGAAGA
>NZ_LGTE01000034.1 GCF_001263415.1 Thermincola ferriacetica | reverse complement strand
TACATTAATGAATTTAATAGTCCCAGGGAGCTAAGAATTGTTTTAAACCAATACATTCATGAGTACAATACCTATCGTCCCCATTTTTCTATTGAAGGCCAATGCCCGGCTCAAGTCTATGATGACAAGCGTCACCAAGAAGTTGCTTAAACACACAAACACGGAAAGGAGGATAACTTACAAAATTTTTTTCGTGTCTTGACAAAGGGGAGCATTATACGGCTCCGCTACGCTCCGCCCAACTTGCCCCGTCCTCGGCTGTCTGCTTTTTGCATTGCCGGGGGTATGGGTTTTGGGTGAGCAAAAAGCCCGCCAGCCTGCGGGCGAGACAAGTTCATTTAGCCCCAATGCGTTAGGCGAAATTGGTTTACTACATATGCCAAGATAATAGAAATATTACGAAATGTAGATGGAAGAGGGAAACCATAAATGATGAAAAGAATTAAAGTTTTGTCTGAAAAAGTATTGGGTTATTTGCTTGTTACAATTTTATGGATGGCTGAAACTATGGTTTTCATTTTATCACCATTAATCTTACATATGATGATAGCTGGTTTATTTGAAGTGCCTAGTGAAAAGATTTTTCAACTAACAGATATATCCGTGATTTCCCTAATATTATTTGGTGATACAACCAAGACTTTAATAATTTTTTATAGGAAAAAAAAGGGTTTTGAATTGAAACTTAGACGCACTATGACGATTGGTATAGCAGGTATTGTGGTATCTTCAGTATTATTAACTTTTGGTCTTATTAAAACATATAACCCATCTTTTAAAGTCGGTCCTTCAATTTATGAAATTCAAATAATTTGGTTTGTTTTGGCCATATTATGGTCTGCTCTATCTAATATTCCTATAGCCATGAAAAACGGTCTGGACAAACATTTTCTAAGTTTAGAAGACGAACTGTAAACCAACTTCGCCTAAACCAGCTAATAAACGTCAAGAGTTTTTTCTAAAAATCTTTTCCGGCTTGAAAAAGGGCATAGCAAAGCTAGCCTACCGGTGGTAGACTTAAAAAGAGTTACTGCCGACTTAACCGAAGAATTAATCTAACTTAAATGATTCGTTTTTACGCCAAACACCGTAGATAATTCTAAGTAATTTGCTTGAAGTGGCCGGTAAAGCTACCATTTTCTTCTTGCCTTCAGCTACTTTGCGGGAATAGTAATCATGCAGCAAAGGATTCACAGGCCCTTTTCCTGTTACACGCACACCTGCGGAAGCGGCTTGATAGAGTGCCTTTCGAAGGTAGCCGGAGCCTCTTTTAGATAGTTTGTTTTTATCTGCTTCAAACCGGCCGGACTGACATACGGAAGGATCCAAACCAGCGAAAGCCACCAACTGTTTAGCAGTGGGAAACAGAGTGATATTTCCGATTTCGGCAAGGATTGAAGCTGCAGTAATCTCTCCGACACCTGGAATCATTTTGAGTAAAGAATAAGCAGGTATACCCTTGGCCGCCGCAACAATTTGAGCCCGTAAGCCTGAAAGAAGGCGTTTTTGTGTCATGAGAATAGGAATGTATTCTCTAAGAACACGTACGTTTGATTGTTGGGCCACTTTGTAAGGCAAACATGCCCTGGCGGCGGTCAGTAATTTTTGATAGATTTGTTCAGGCCAGTCTTTTCTTTGGCATTTGGATTTTAGATGTTTAACAATATCCTCCTTACATGCGGACAGAACGGCTTCAGGTGTAGGGAATACTGAGATTAGATTGAGAGAAGAGTCACCGCATAGATCAGAAAACACGTCGGTATAGTGTGAGAACAAGAGATCCAGGATACTTTGAAACCTTAATTGTGCTTCGATATAGAGGTTACTGAGGCCGCCGTACAGTCCGCAAAGGTTTCTGAGTTCGGCGATTTCAGGATTAACCGGATGCAGGGGCCTATGCTCATCAAAGTAGTACAATTGAACAATACGTTGGGCATCAACCTTATCGGTTTTGACTTTACGAACGCCCTGCGTTTCTGTTGTTTTTGTTCATGAGTTTCAAGAAGGTTTAAAGCAATAACTGAATATCCTGCTTCCATTAAGTTTTGTGTAATAGCCCTGGAGCAGTTGCCGGTAGATTCTAAGATGACCTCCGGCTTTTTGTGGGTTAACAGTTCCAGATTTCTTAACAGCTCAACGAGAGAGGCAAAGCCTGATGGAGTATGTTCCACCCTGAAAGGCTTTCCCATAGGCTCACCGAACGAAAGATAAAGGGCAGCAATACTGTTTTCTTTTGATACATCAAGACTTAACACAGGTTTATACATAGAACTCCTCCTTTTTTCCAGGACCCTGTTCGGGCACTCCCCACAAGTTCGCCATGTAATCCGGGCTAAAAGCCCAACCAGCTCAAACGTAGTATGAATGCCTTAAGAGGGAATGGACACTTTAGACGACGGGGTCTTAAGCCCCAACAACGCTCACGTCCTAAACCCTGGTTTTATTCCAGTGTAAAGGACAGGAACAAAACAAAAAAGGCCATACCAGTTCAAGCTGGTTATGACCGTATTATACGAACAACGCTGGAAACGGCTCCGCTACGCTCCGACCCAACTTGCCCCGTCCTCGGCTGTCACGGTTTTTGCGTTTACCTGGCAAAAATCGCACCACCAAGCAGGTGAGGGCAAGGCCACTGCAACGACCCGCCCCGCCGCCCATTTGGTACCACCAACCAGGCGGCACACTGGGAAAAGGCCGCCGCGTGCCTGGCCAATGGGCCGTTCCTACCCAACACAGCAATAAAGCCGACTCAAATGAGCGGCTTTGCAGAATAGCCGAATGACGGCGTTCTCCACGACAGTTTTGGTGTCACGATTTTTGCGGAGCAGGTGCAAAAACCGCGCCAGCTGTGCGGTCGGGGCAAGTTCGTTTCCAGCACATGCGTTAGGCGAAATCCAATTTGAAAATGGGGTGTAAAAGAATGAAAAAGCTAATACTTTGGAGCTTTGTAGTTGTTTTATTTATTACCGGTTGTTCAAATGCAGCAGTCATTTCCCCAAAAGAAAATCTAAAAGACTTAAATAATACCGTTGCAACAGAGTCACGGAATTCTGTGCCAAGTTGGCTTTATGAATTCTTTAAAACTAAATTTAAAGAACCAGATTTAGTGAAACCGGAGAACATAACTTTTTTGCATGTCCGAATGAATTCAAACGAACCTCCACAAATTGCCGCTTATTTAACAATTGATCGTTTGAATGGGGTATTTGCACTATTCGAGTTACAAGGTGACAAATACAAAGAGGTGTATGTAAAAGAAGAACCTATTTATGGATTACAGGTATTAGGAAATAGTAATAAACAATATGTGGCTTTCATTGCAGGTTTGGGCGGTACTGGTTACCAGGAAAACTCATTCTATTTGCTAGGATATACTTCTAAGGGCTACAAAGAAGTATGGAAAGGGGTAGCGGAGCGATATACATTTGGACCAAAGCAAAACTACATAATAATCGGAGCGATAAACTTTCATATACCTAACGAACAACTTATTTACTCCCAATTTAAACGGACATATAAGAGTAGCCCTCAGTCACAATATGATATAAATAAACCAGATAAAACTGAGAAATCAATTGAAGTTTTGAAGTATGACGAAAATCTAATGAAGTTTAAAGTTGTCGATTGAAAGCTTGAATTCACGAATTTCAATATATCGTGGTAATACATAAAGGTTGCTCTAGCTCAAATTGGAACATCGCCTAACAACGCTGGAAACGGCTGCGCTTACGCTCCGACCCAATTTGCCCCGTCCTCGGCAGTCACGGTTTTTGCAGTTACCTGGCAAAAATCGCGCCACCAAAAGGTCGGGCCAGGGCTACGACAACGACCGGCCACGCCGCTCATTTGATACTACTGGTCAGGCGGCACATTGTGAAAGGGCCGCGCCGCGTGCCTGGCCAATGGGCCGTTTCTACTCAAAACAGCAATAAAGCCGACTCAAATGAGCGGCTTAGCAGAAATGCCGAATGACGGCTTTCTACACAACAGTTTTGGTGTCACGATTTTCGCGGATCAGGTGCAAAAACCGCGCCAGCCTTGCGGGCGGGCAAAGTTCGTTTCCAGCAGATGCGTTAGACGAAATCTGGCTATTTGGGGTCAATAAGAAAACAATATCTTCTCTTGCCATGTAGAATTCTTCTGATTTCAACAATTGTACCTTTTACAGCATAAAAGACCAGATAGTTGCCTATTATTAGCATTCTATAACCTTGTGATTGAAGTCGTCTGTCTTTTGGAATCTGTCCCATCAGTGGGAAATCTTCTAATTTCGAAATAGATTCGTCAAATTGGTCAATAAAGTTAATTGCGGCAGTAGGATTATCAGCCCTGATGTATTCTGTTATTTCCATAAAGTCTTTTTCTGCACTGGGAAGATATCTTATTCGATACTTTTTACCCATCGATGGTAGCCCTCATTTTCTTCATTAGAGCTTTATGACTGATAGTTGGTGCGCCGGAAGCACTTTCTTGCTCAGCCTCTCCTAGTTTTTGGTATAATTCAATTAGAGCTTCAAGTTTTTCATAAGTTGCCATACTCATAACAACCAAGTCGCCCTGGCCATTTTTGGTAATGAAGACAGGTTCGCCTTCATTATGACAAAGTTCAGATATCTGATTAAAGTTGTTTCTTAAGTCTGAGATAGGCCTAATGATTGGCATACGAGATCACCCCTTTATCATTTATCGTAATAATATTATATCATAAGAATGATAAAAAATATACTATTTGCTTGACGCCAACATCACCTAACACAGCGCCAAACGGCTACGCTTCGCTCCGACCCAACTTGCCCCGTCCTCGGCTGTCAGGCCTTTTGGGGGTCAGGGTTAATAAGGGTTGGGGTGAACAAAAGTCGCGCCAGCCAGTTCGACAGACGTGCTCGTTTCCAAAGGCAATGTGTTAGGTGAAAAGACCCTACGATTACAGCTAATATAGCCAAGTACTTATGAACTTTAGAAAAGGTGATAGTTAACATTATGATTACTGCAGCTATTCATGGTTTTCTTCTAGCATTTCCATTGATTATGCCATTAGGAGCTCAAAATATTTTTGTATTTAATCAAGGTGCATTACATCGTCACTTCGTTAATGTGTTACCGGTTGTCTTAACGGCTGCAATTTGCGATACCATCCTGATATCGCTGTCAGTGATGGGGATATCAGTATTAGTGTTTGGTTCGGTTATTATTAAGTCAGTATTAATTGGTATAGGTGTTGTTTTTTTGATTTACATGGGCTGGACTACATGGAAGTCAAAGATAGATAATAATGAGCAGAATACATATTCTTCATTTTCCCCAACAAAACAAATCATATTTGCTGCGTCAGTTTCCCTATTTAATCCGCACGCAATTATGGATACTGTAGGTGTAATAGGTACAAGTTCTTTGGCATATCAAGGTTTGGACAAGTTCGCGTTTGCATCAGCTACGGTACTGGTGTCATGGATATGGTTTTTTGGTTTAGCGGTAGCAGGGAGATTAACTGGAAAATTCGATAAGAAAGGTAATTTTATTATTGTGATAAATAAAATTTCTGCTTTTATCATGTGGGGAGCGGCAGTTTATCTTTTGTTATCCCTAAAAGGATAGTTGTTTAAATTAGGGTTGGCGAAGCTTCAATCCCATATGCTCAAGGGGTTTACACAAATTATTTTACAGTATAGCTTCTTTCAGTTCACGCTATTCCCTGGGTTTATCGGCAGGATCCATCGCGTTAATAAGCACATTTTTAAACCGGTCGAGGGAGACGTTCCGGGCTTCCAGGGGGATACCCATCCAGTCAGAGAAATCCAGAATTTCTTCCGGGTGTTCTTCCATGTACTGGTCAAAAAATCCAATGGAGTCCAGCATAATTGCGCCACCGGAGTATTGCGGAAAGTTTTCATTGGCGGTAGCCTTATCCCAACCCTTGAATTCATGTTCACGGTATTTTAACCAGCCCGGGGTGCAGAACCAGACCTTGCTGCCCTGGGCAATTTCTTCCCGTTCATCCACAGAAGCAATCATATCTATACAGTTATGCACAATAGTACGGGAGATGAAATAACCTTCTTCCCTCATTTCGTTTATTACCGTGTCAATTGTTCTGGTGGGATTTTTTATGTTTATGTAACAATAGGTTCCGCCGTAAACGATAATTATTTTTTTGGCGTACTTTTTAGCTTCGTTTAGTTGTTTAAGCAGTTGTTTTTCTAATTCATTGGGTGTCTGGTGCAAGCCGGGAGTAGTGTAAAGGATTTTAGCAGCATCCAAAAAACCGGTTGCCTTCAAGTAGTTTAATTCTGGGATCATCGTCCCGCAGGCCACAATAACGTAGTCTTGAAAAGAAACGTCCTTACTCATCTTGTTACCACCTTTCCGGGTTTTTAAATTAATTATATACCCTATAGGGGTATAGGTCAATAGATTGTGCCCCTTGTCTTTTTGTGCTAACGGTGATAAATTATACTATAAGGCTTGCTATGGAGACTTGTTTTGGGGGGAGGAGCTTGAAAAAGACAGTGCAGGTTTTTGAAGGCCTGGCAATTTTTTTATTTATGCAGGCCCTGGGAGAATTTATCACGCGAGCGACACACCTTATTTTGCCGGGGAATCTGACCGGACTTTTACTGCTGTTTCTGTCCCTTGTTTTGGGCATAGTAAAACTGGAGCAGGTAGAGGATGCGGCAAACCTGCTGCTGGACAACATGATGTCATTTTTTATTCCCCTGAATGTAGGTTTGATCACCATATTGCCCCTGTTGAAAAAAGAGGGAATGCAGGTGCTGATTACTTTGCTGGCCACTACCGTATTGGTCATGGTGGTGACAGCAAAAGTAATAGAGTTTATGGACAAGGGAGGTACGGCCGGTGACGCTGATAAAGGAAATGCTTAAGGAACCCGTGTTTCAGGTTGCTTTGACCCTGGCAGTATTTGTGCCCGTCAACAGGCTTTACCGGAAGGTGCATTTCTTCCTGTTCAACCCTTTGATTCTGGCCAGTGTTATTGTTATGCTTGTCATTCATTTTGCCGGCATTAATTACGATACATACAACCAGGGAGGCAGGATTATTACCTTTTTTCTGGGCCCGGCCACTGTTGCCCTAGGGGTGCCTCTGTATAAACAGATTCCTGTGATCAGGGAAAATTTCCGACCCATTATGCTCGGAGTGTTCACCGGAGCCGTCACTGCAGCTTTTTCCACTGTATATTTGGCGAAACTGCTGGGGGTAAGCAAATATGTGATCACCTCCATAGCGGCGAAATCCACCACTATGCCTATTGCTATCGGGATTACGGAAAAACTGCACGGCAATACTTCGGTCATTGTTTTTGCCGTGGCTGTTACAGGCATATTCGGCGGGGCTGTAGGAGCGGAAGTAATGAAGCTGGCCAGGGTGAAAAGCCGTGTGGCCACGGGCATAGGCATTGGGACGGCTTCCCATGCCGGCGGGACTTCCCGGGCTGTGCAAATTGGAGAGGTAGAAGGTTCCATGAGCGGCGCCGCCATTGTTCTGACAGGTATCGTTACTGCTATTATAGCACCTTTTATAGTAAAGCTTTTAATATAGCTGTGGTGGCAAACTATTTAGAAAAATAAACCATACCACAGAGAACCCAGTAGATTTTAAACAGGTTTTAAACAAATTAACAGAGGTGGACCCATGAAAACCGTTTTAGTCGTGGGCGCTGGGGCGGCGGGCCTTATGGCTGCAGGAAAAGCAGCGGAGGAAGGCGCCAGGGTTATATTGTTTGAGAAGAATAAACAACCAGGCAAGAAAATCCTCATTACCGGTAACGGCAGATGCAATCTGACTAACGAGGCAAATCTGCATGAATTTGTAAAAAGTTTTCCGGGTAACGGCCCGTTTCTGTACAGCGCCTTCAGCACATTCAGCAACTGGGATTTAATAAGTTTTTTTTCCGAACGGGGTTTAGAAGTAAAATTGGAACGGGGGGGAAGGTTTTTCCCCGTTACCGATAAGGCCGCCGATGTAGTGGCCGTATTGAAAAAATACTGTCTGGAGGCAGGAGTAGAGTTCCGGTGCGGTGAGACAGTGGAAGAAGTAATTATTCGGGACAGCCACGTAAAGGGTGTAAAATTAGCCGGCGGTGGGGAAGAACCGGGAAACGCAGTGATTATAGCCACCGGGGGGATGTCATACCCCAGTACCGGTTCTACGGGGGATGGCTACCGAATGGCCGAAAAAGCCGGTCATACCATTATAACCCCTAAACCGGCGTTGGTGCCTTTGGAAACAAGGGAAGACTGGGTCAAAGGACTGCAGGGGCTGACTTTACAAAATGTATTAATTAAGGTGATTGCTGCCGGAAAACCAGTAGGTGAGAAATCTGGCGAGATGCTATTTACCCATTTTGGTGTTTCCGGCCCTATAATCCTCACTTTAAGTCGCACTGTCCGGGAGAACCTGGAGTTGGGGCAGGAGGTAGTGCTGAAAATCAACTTAAAACCGGCCTTTACCCAGGAACAGTTGGATAATGTGATTTTACGCGATTTTGAGAAAAACCGGCGCAAACAATTGAATAACTCGCTGGGAGAACTGCTGCCCGGTTCGTTGATTCCGGTGATTATAAGGTTGAGTAATATTCCTGGGGACAAACCGGTGCACCAGATCAGTAAAAGGGAGCGTCTGAAGCTATTAGCCTTAATCCAGGGGCTTACCATAACTATATCCAGGAGCCGTCCGCTCAGGGACGCCATGGTAACCGCCGGCGGTGTATCAGTAAAAGAAATCAACCCCAAAACTATGGAATCTAAGTTAGTGCAAGGGCTTTATTTTGCAGGTGAAGTCATCGATATTGACGGATATACCGGCGGGTTCAACCTGCAGGCTGCTTTTTCTACCGGGTACGTGGCCGGGAAAGCAGCCGGACAAATGTAAAATATTGCGGGAAGAAAATGAAACCGGGCCGGGCTTGGGATAAAAATCCCTGCGCAGGAATATATAAAGTATAAAAACCTGCGGGGGTGATAAACTCAATGCGGTTGATCAAAATTATTGAACGCCTATTGGTCCGGGTCACATTAATGGGTTTGGTAGTTTTAGTGGCTGTTCAGACAGTAACCACCGGTTCGTTCAGTTCCATGCTGGATTTTTCTGTACCCAGCAGGCAGATTGCCGACAACCAAATGGTTATCGGACAGAACATAGGGGAAAAGTCTGTAGTCATTTTTTCACTGGTTGACTATACCTCGCTGGCCCAAGCCGCGATATACGTCAACGGTAAAAAAAGGGCCGATTTTGCTGAAAAATACGCTGCTATAGCCGTGTATCCCGGGGATTTGGTAGAGCTGGATGCATCTTTTTATGACAAACCTGTTTTTATTCAGGTCATGCAAAATGACCGGAAGGTAATCAAATTAAAGGAAGGAACCATAATCAGACTTCGCCATGAACGGAAAGCCCTGCCTTTGAACAACGTTGACTAATGGTAACCTCTGTAATATAATTAGATATTATTCGGTAGGACGGTGATATTGTGACCCTTATTGGAAGCAAGAAAACAGCCAGCGCGGCAATCCAAATGGCATTGACTGAGAGCAGGGAAGACGAAAAACTTTTGCAGAACAGGTTTCTTCAGGAAGGGATTAGAGCGGCGGCCGTTGATTACGGTGGCGAGTTCATTACTTCGGTAAAAAAGATAGTCGAACGCGCCATTGTTGCTGCCAAGCGAGAAGGAGTAATCAGTGATACCCATACCGATGAGGGCGCTGTTGCCGGGGCTACCCGGGAAGCCCTGTCACAAATCATGCCCAAGGCTTTGGGATTAAACGTGGGAGGGAAGATCGGCATTGCACGGCAGAAGGACCATATAACAGTAGCCGTATTTTTTGGCATTGGATTGCTGCACCTGGACGAGGTGGCCATTGGATTAGGACACCGCGCCGTTCCTTAATTTAATACTACGGGGAGGATGGTATGATGGTAGAAAGATGGTATGTACGCGGAATACGTGGTGCGATAACCGTTAAGGAAAATAGCGCCCGGGAAATCTTTAACGCAACAGTGGAACTTTTGCAGGAACTCATGAAGGAAAACGGTGTGGAAATTGAGGACATAGCCAGCATATTTTTTACTACTACACCTGATTTGAATGCGGAGTTTCCGGCTCTGGCGGCAAGAGAGTTAGGATGGAAGTATGTGCCCCTGTTGTGCGCCAGGGAAATTGATGTCCCCAAGGCCATGTCCGGGGTTATCCGGGTGCTGATGCATGTAAATACTACCAAAAAACAGGACGAGATAAAGCACCTTTACCTGCGGGATGCCACCAAACTTCGCCCGGATCTTTAAACAATTGTTGACAGACGGGCTTATCCCATGTTATATTCAGTATAAGCTGAGTTGAGTTTTTACGCAGTTGAGTATAGTCGAGAAATAGCAGAGCAGAGCTGAGCTGAGATGAGGTCTGGGATATGTATATTTAAACCAGTACTCATTTGAGTGCTGGTTTTATTGTTTTTGCGGGGAGATGGGAACATGATTTATCCATCGGAAAATGATTATTTGCAAATGGCAGAAGAATATAACCTGATACCTGTACATACCGAAGTGGTAGTTGACACGGATACACCGATTACGGTTTACGCCAAAGCGTGCCAGGGGAAACAGGGGTTTCTGCTGGAAAGTGTGGAAGGTGGTGAAAACCTAGCCCGTTACTCTTTTATCGGGTTTGAACCGGTAATTACCTTTACCAGCAAAAAAGGAGCGGGGAAAATTATCGAGGGGGATTATATATACGAGTTTTCCGGTTCTCCCCTGGCAGAACTGGAAAAGTTGATGCAAAGATTTAATGCCCCTAAATTAACTGACCTGCCCAGGTTTTATGGCGGAGCTGTCGGGTATTTCGGCTATGATACCGTCAGGTTTTTTGAAAAGCTGCCCGACTGCAATATGGATGATTTGGATTTACCCGAATGTCACTTTATTATTACCAGATTTGTTTTGGCTTTTGACCATATAACCCATAAACTGAAGATTATCTGCAATACTATGCCGGGTAAAGATTCACGGCTACAGTACATGCAAGCGGTGAAAGACCTGGAAATTATCAGAAAAAAAATCCTGCAGCATAACATTTCTGTTTTGTCCCGAGGGAGTACTCCTGAACAAAGGGGAGACATAAAATCCAACCTGCCGAAAAGAAAATTTCTCGAAATGGTAAACAAGGCCAAGGAATATATTAAGGCCGGCGATATTTTTCAGGTAGTGCTGTCACAAAGATTCAGCCTGCCGCTGAATACCGATCCTTTTTCCCTGTACAGGACTTTGCGAGTAATAAATCCGGCGCCATATCTGTACTTTCTGGATTTCGGAGAAATCCAGATTATTGGGTCTTCGCCGGAAATGCTGGTCAGGGTTGAGGACGGAATCGTGCAAACCTGTCCCATCGCCGGAACCCGGCCCAGAGGGGTAACCCCTGAGGAAGACCGGGCCTTGGAACAAGAACTCTTGCAGGATGAAAAAGAACTGGCGGAGCACCTGATGTTGGTTGATTTGGGCAGAAATGACTTGGGCCGGGTGTGCGAATATGGTAGTATAGAAGTAACGGATTTTATGGTTGTTCAAAGGTATTCCCACGTAATGCATCTTGTTTCCAGTGTAAAAGGCCGTTTAGCGGAAGGAAAGACAGCTTTTGCAGCCCTGCAGGCCTGCTTTCCTGCCGGCACCTTGTCAGGGGCTCCCAAGGTCAGGGCTATGGAAATAATTGAGGAACTCGAACCCACCAAACGTGGATTATACGGCGGGGCCATAGGGTACTTAAGTTTTACGGGTAACATGGATACCTGCATTACCATCAGGACCATTTTGGTCCACCGGGGTATGGTCCATATTCAGGCAGGGGCGGGTATCGTAGCTGATTCCGATGCGGAAAGGGAATACCAGGAAACGTTAAACAAGGCGCGAGCACTAATCGAAACACTTGCTTTCAGGGAGGTTGGATGAAAAGTGCTGTTAATGATTGACAACTACGATTCTTTTACTTACAACCTAGTCCAGTACCTGGGGGAACTGGGGGCAGAAATCACTGTTTACCGGAACGATAAAATTACCTTACCGGAAATAGAGGAGCTGAATCCCGATCACATTATCATCTCCCCCGGCCCCTGCACGCCCAATGAAGCGGGGATATCCCTGGATCTAATCAAATATTTTGCCGGGAAAATTCCCATTCTCGGGGTTTGTCTGGGTCACCAGGCCATCGGTCAGGCCTTTGGCGGGAAAGTAATCAGGGCAGAAAACCTCATGCATGGCAAAACTTCCCGGATATACCATGACGGCCGGACGATTTTCCAGGGAATTCCGTCTCCGTTCACGGCTACCCGTTACCATTCGCTGATCGTGGAACGGGAAACGTTACCCTACTGCTTGGAAATTACTGCCTGGACGGACCAGAATGAGATAATGGGTATCAGGCACAAGCAAATGGCTGTGGAAGGAGTCCAGTTCCACCCCGAATCAATTTTAACTGAAGCCGGAAAGACATTGTTGAAGAATTTCCTGGCTTTGTCAGTAAGGCAAGAGTAAACAGTTGACAGTTGACAGTTGGCAGTTGACAGTTGGCAGTTGGCCAAAAGTGGGTCTGTAAACAGTAAAGCGAAAGTGGGTCTGGGGGAGAAGAGAGACTTAATTGCAGAGGTCAATAATCTACCTTATTGACCATTAGTAGATGAGTTGAGAGGAGGAGAGTATAGTGTTAAAGGAGAGCATTAGCAAAGTTGTGGCTGGGCAGGACCTGAACGAAGATGAAGCTGCCGGGCTGATGGAAGAAATTATGAGTGGGCGGGCAACGGACGCCCAGATAGCTTCTGTAATTACCGCTTTAAGGATTAAAGGGGAAACTGTTGATGAAATAACCGGTTTTGCCCGGGTTATGCGGGCTAAGGCTACCCCGGTGCCCACGTCCCGTATCTTGCTTTTGGATACATGCGGAACCGGGGGCGACGAAGCCAATACATTCAATATTTCCACAACAGTTGCTTTTGTTGTGGCCGGGGCCGACGTGCCTGTGGCCAAACACGGCAATCGTTCTGTTTCAAGCAAAAGCGGCAGTGCTGATGTCCTGGAAGCCCTGGGTGTCAACCTGAACCTGCGGCCTGAGCAGGTGGGAGCTTGTATCGACCGCATAGGCATCGGGTTTTTATTCGCTCCTGCATTGCACGGGGCGATGAAATATGCGATTGGGCCGAGGCGTGAAATAGGAATCAGGACTGTTTTTAATATCTTGGGGCCCCTTACCAACCCTGCGGGGGCGCAGGTCCAGGTCGTAGGAGTTTACGACGAGCGCCTGACAGAGGTATTGGCCGGTGTGCTGGCCAAACTGGGCACCAAGGCGGCTTTTGTGGTCCATGGCGCCGGGGGTATGGATGAGGTTTCCCTATCGGGTCCGGCAGTTGTCAGTGAGGTTAAAAACGGCAGGGTTCATACATACCAGTTGGATCCTCTTGATTACGGTTTTCAACGGGTGCCGAATAATGCCTTGACCGGGGGGGATCCGGCAAAAAATGCGCGCATTACGCGTAATGTTCTGGAGGGGGCGCCTGGCGTGCATAGGGATGTAGTTTTGATAAATTCGGCTCTGGGCCTGGTTGCTGCCGGATTCAGCAGTGACATCGCCGACGGGATAAAACTGGCGGCAAAGTCTATTGACAGTGGAGCGGCCTTAAAAAAATTAAAGGACCTGATTAAAATAACCAATGAGATGGCCATGGAAAACCAGAGGGTCAGCCAGGGGGCATAAACGGGATGATATTAGATAGTATTCTCAAGGAGAAAAAGCAGGAAGTGAAATTAGCAAAAACCCTTAAATCAATGACGGAAATGAAACAGAGCCTGGCTGCTTTGCCCCCTGCCAGGTCTCTCGTAAAAGCGCTGGATAATAGGCCTGCAATGGGATTAATAGCGGAAATAAAAAAAGGTTCTCCTTCCAAAGGTATTATCAGGGCAGATTTTGACCCTGTTGAGATAGCTAAAATTTATACGGCTTCCGGAGCAGCAGCCATTTCAATTCTCACCGATGAAAAGTTTTTCTTCGGCAGTTCTGCTTACCTGCAGGCCGTGCGAAAAGTTACCGACCTGCCGCTCTTGCGCAAGGATTTTATCATTGACCCCTGGCAGGTTTATGAAAGCCGCTGCCTGGGAGCTGACCTGATCCTGCTAATTGCAGCTGCTTTGGATGATAAGATGCTCCCCGAGTTATTTGATCTGGCGACAGAACTGGGCATGGAATGCCTGGTGGAGATTCATTCGGAAGAAGAATATGAGCGGGTCAAAGGGCTGCCCCTACACCTCTTGGGGATCAATAACCGGGACTTGCAGACCTTTCATACTGACCTCAATACTACCGTTAATCTCTGCGGCAAGATACGGGATTCCAAAGGTTGTAAAATTGTCAGTGAAAGCGGCATTAAAAACGGTAATGATGTTAAATTTTTAAAGAGCCACGGTGTGGATGCCGTTTTGGTGGGCGAGTCATTGATGCGGGAAAAGGATATTCGGCAAAAAGTTCTTGAACTGCTGGGATGGGAGGGGGTTGCCTGATGGTCAGGGTAAAGATTTGCGGCATTACAAACCCTGCTGATGCTGTAGCGGCGGCTTCCTACGGAGCCGATGCCATCGGTCTCGTTTTTGCCACCGGGCGCAGGCAGGTAACCATAGAAAAGGCCCGGGAAATTGCCAACGCCGTACCCCCCTATGTAAATATTGTCGGGGTATTCGTGGATGAAGCTGTTGGCGAGGTAAACAGAATAATAGACTGGGTGGGGCTGGACACAGTACAGTTGCACGGCAGCGAGAGCCCTGAATACTGCCGGGAAGTCAGGGCTAAGGTGGTCAAAGGTATAAGGGTCAGAGAGGGTTACCTTGAAGAACTGGCTTCATATAAAGGTTGTGTCAGTGGGTTTTTATTGGACACTTTCGTCCCGGGGCAGCCGGGCGGTACCGGGCAGACTTTTGACTGGTCCTTGGCAGTGCACGCCAAAGAGTACGGCCCTGTAATTCTGGCCGGTGGTTTAACCCCGGAGAATGTACGGAAGGCTATCGAAACAACACTGCCTTACGGAGTGGATGTAAGCAGTGGGGTGGAAACGGGTGGTATGAAAAACCAGGATAAAATGCGCAGATTTATTGAACAAGTGAGGAGGTACAACTATGCAGGTACTGCCTGATAAAAACGGATATTACGGGGAGTTTGGCGGCAGGTTTGTCCCGGAGACCCTCATGCCGGCTCTTTTCGAGCTGGAAGAAGCCTATTTACAATACAAAAATGATCCCGATTTTCAGGCCGAATTCAGAAAATATCTTGCCGAATATGTGGGCCGGCCCTCGCGCCTTTACTTTGCCAGACGGCTTACTGATTACTGCGGTGGCGCGAAGATATATTTAAAAAGGGAAGACCTGAACCATACCGGCGCCCATAAGATCAACAACACCATCGGACAGGTGCTGCTGGCCAGAAAAATGGGCAAAAAACGGGTGATTGCCGAAACAGGCGCCGGTCAGCACGGAGTGGCTACAGCGACGGCGGCAGCTCTGTTCGGCCTGGAATGTGTTGTTTACATGGGCGAAGAAGACATAAAAAGACAGGAACTGAATGTTTTCCGGATGAAAATCCTGGGGGCTCGGGTGCAACCTGTGTCTTCCGGCAGCAGGACCTTAAAAGATGCTATGAATGAGGCCATTAGGGACTGGGTTACCAATGTCCGGACTACTTTCTATGTTTTGGGATCAGTAGGCGGACCCCATCCCTATCCTATGATCGTGCGGGACCTGCAGTCGGTAATTGGGCTGGAGACCAGGCAGCAAATTCTGGAATTGGAAGGAAAGCTGCCTGATTATCTGGTAGCCTGCGTAGGAGGCGGTAGTAATGCCATGGGTTTGTTTCATCCGTTTCTGGATACGGAAACGAAGATGATTGGGGTCGAGGCTGCGGGACACGGACTTCATACACCTTATCATGCGGCTACATTGACGAAGGGCAGCAAAGGGGTCTTGCACGGGGCTTACAGCTACCTGCTGCAAGACGATGACGGCCAGATTTTGGAAGCCCATTCTGTTTCGGCCGGTCTTGATTATCCGGGGGTTGGACCGGAACACAGCTATTTAAAAGAAACAGGTCGTGTGACATATACATCTGTTACGGACCAGGAGGCTCTGGAGGCTTTTCAGGTCCTATGCCGGACGGAAGGAATTATACCGGCCCTAGAAAGTTCACATGCCCTGGCGGAGACTTTAAAACTGGCTCCCAGGTTAAACCGGGATCAGGTCGTGGTGGTAAACCTTTCCGGGCGGGGCGACAAAGATGTTCAGACGGTGGCCGCTTTACTGGAGGTGGACTAGGGATGGCTTATGCTGATGAAAAGACCATGCTCTTAGAAAATAGAATAAAGCAGAAATTTGATAACCTGGCCAGGCGCGGGGAAAAAGGCCTTATAACTTTCGTCACGGCCGGCGATCCTGATCTGGAAACTACAGTTCGCCTAGTGCTGGAAATGGAAAAAGCCGGCGCCGACATTGTGGAACTGGGCGTACCTTATTCTGACCCGTTGGCTGACGGGCCGGTCATACAAAAGGCCTCTTTGCGGGCGTTAAAAAACGGTACTGCCTTAAAGGGAATTTTTGGTGCAGTACGGGAAGTCAGGAAGCAGAGTAACATACCTTTAATTTTAATGACTTATTATAATCCTGTTCTCAGGTACGGACTGGCGGCATTTGCTGCTGAAGCCTTAACGGTGGGAGTAGATGGCGTCATCGTGCCGGACCTGCCTGTAGAAGAAGCCGCTCCTTTGGAAAGGGAACTTACGGCCCAAGGGTTATATTTGATTCCCTTGGTCGCCCCCACAAGCGGGGCTGAACGTATAAAACGGATTACTGCCGGTGACAGGGGTTTTGTTTACTGTGTATCTCTGACAGGGGTAACAGGTATACGGCAGGGGGTGCCGCCAGGCCTGGAGGATTTTCTTGACTGTGTGCGAAGAAATACCGCCAATCCGCTGGCCGTAGGGTTTGGTGTTTCCCACCCGGAACAGGCCCGGGAAATTGCAAAACATTGTGATGCTGTCATAGTTGGCAGCGCTTTGGTAAAAACTATTGAAGAATATCAGAATTCACCTGATTTGCTGGTTCACGTAAAAAACTTTGTTCATAGCTTAAAAGAAGCGATATAATTATAGTATATACGGTTCGGTAGTGTACCGGCCGGCATTGTTTTTAAAGCTTTGTTTATCTTGGGGGTCAGGACAGTGAGACATGATGCTTTGGTCAGCAGGGAAACCAAAAAAGACGATACGATAGTAGACATCAAGGGAATAAAAGTTGGCGGTAACAATATCGTGATAATTGCAGGACCCTGTGCTATAGAGGATAAGGAACAATACCTGGAAACGGCCGTGACATTGAAACGGTTGGGAGCGCACATGCTCAGAGGCGGCGCCTTTAAACCCAGGACCTCTCCCTATACTTTCCAGGGTCTTGCTGAAGAAGGATTGAAGATAATAGCTGAAGCGAAAGAACTGACTGAGATGCCAGTGGTTACTGAGGTGCTTGATACCAGGGATGTGGAACTGATTGCCCGTTATTGCGATGTTATCCAGGTGGGCAGCAGGAACATGCAGAATTTTGTGCTTTTGAAAGAAGTGGGCCGGTCTTCTTTACCGGTGCTTCTGAAAAGGGGATTATCGGCCACTATTGAAGAGTGGCTGATGGCTGCTGAATACATAATGGCCGAGGGGAACCATAATGTTATCTTGTGTGAACGAGGCATCAGGACCTTCGAAACATATACCAGGAACACTCTCGATATCAGCGCAATTCCTGCTGTAAAACACCTGTCGCATTTGCCTGTTATTGTTGACCCAAGCCATGCCGCAGGCAGGTGGGGGATGGTGGGACCTTTGTCCAGGTCAGCCGTTGCCGCAGGCGCCGATGGACTACTGATAGAAGTGCATCCTGAACCGGAGTTGGCCTTGTGCGATGGCGGCCAATCTCTTACACCGGAAAACTTCGCTAAACTGATGAAAGAAGTGAGAGCGGTGGCGGCAGCCGTAGATAGAACGTGCGATAAAGAGGAAAAGGTTTCTTGTCAAAACAAAATTAATATGGTACGATAAAATTGTAGGATGGTTGGAATTTAACATTAAAAAAAAGCGGTAGGACGGCAGGAAGGGAGGTTAAGTGGCTATGGAAAAGTATGCCTTAGGCGCTCCTTTTTGGAGTGCTTTTTTAATATTCGGGTAATGGGTGTTTCATGATTTTTTCGCAAATTACAGAAAGATAGGAAGTTGAAGGGTAAAAAAGTTTTTGCAAAAAAAGGAAAGGGTAGAGGAAGATTTAAAGTGAGGGATAAATATGATTGTTGTTATGAAACATGATGCTACCCAGTCACAGATTGAAAACGTAAAAAACCGTTTAGCGGGGCTGGGTTTCAAGATTCATTTATCAGAAGGTGTGGAGAGGACCGTAATAGGGGCTATAGGCGATAAGTCGCTTTTATCGGAGATTGCCCTGGAGGCGATGCCTGGGGTCGAAAAGGTAGTGCCCATTCTACATCCCTATAAACTTGTCAGCAGGGAATTTAAGCCTGAGTATTCCAGAATAAAAATCGGCGATCTGGAAATTGGCGGGCGGCAGATTCATGTCATGGCGGGCCCTTGTGCCGTAGAGAGTAGGGAACAGATAATGACTACGGCGAAAGCAGTGAAAGAGGCCGGAGCTACCATTTTACGAGGCGGGGCTTTTAAACCCCGTACTTCCCCCTATTCTTTCCAGGGTTTGGAGGAAGAAGGTCTGAAGATGTTAGCAGAAGCAAGAGAAGAGACGGGCCTTCTGGTAGTTACTGAGGTTGTTGATCCCAGGACGGTGGAGCTGGTCTGCAAATATGCGGACATTCTGCAGATAGGCGCCAGGAACATGCAGAATTTCTTCCTGCTAAAAGAGGTATCAACCATTAAAAAACCTGTCATTCTAAAACGCGGGCCTTCAGCCACCATAGAAGAATGGTTGATGGCTGCCGAATACATTATGTCCGGCGGTAATTACGATGTCATATTATGTGAACGGGGTATCCGGACCTTTGAGGAACACACCAGGAATACCCTTGATTTAAGCGCTGTTCCGGTGGCCAAAAACTTGTCGCATCTGCCGGTTATTGTTGACCCCAGCCACGGTACGGGCAAGTGGATGTATGTACAACCCATGGCCAGGGCAGCCATAGCGGCCGGGGCCGACGGACTTATGATAGAGGTGCATCCCAATCCGGCCGAAGCGCTGTCCGACGGGCCACAATCCCTGACGCCGGAGAATTTTGCCCAACTTATGAACGAGGTCAGGGGTATTGCGGAAGCTATGGGGAGAACTTTATAATCTCCCTTATAGCAATTGTTTTGGGAGGGAGTTAGAATGCAGCCGCTGTGGGAACAGGTGACTATTGTCGGTGTCGGATTAATAGGCGGTTCGCTGGGGATGGCATTGAGAAAGAAGGGTTTGGCCAAATCTGTTATTGGCGTGGACGTAAGAGAGAAGATACTTGATACGGCAGTGGAAATGGAGGCCATTGACCGCGGCATCGTTGATTTGCAGGCAGGGGTTGCGGAAGCCGATTTGGTTGTATTGGCAACTCCCATCTGCACTTCTGTTCGGATATTAACAGAAATAGCGCCTTTCCTGAAAAAAGGGTGCGTGGTTACTGACGTAGGCAGTACGAAAAACCTTATTGTTGAAACAGCAGCAAGGATAATGCCTGAAGGAACGGTGTTTGTCGGGGGACATCCCATGGCCGGGTCCGAACAGGCCGGCGTTAACGGAGCCGATTTGTACCTGTTTGAAAATGCGGTACATATACTGACCGTGATGCCGGGCACCCCGGAAGAGCCAGTACAAAAGCTGAAGCAGACTGTAAATTCTATTGGCGCCAGGGTGTTGGAAATGAACCCGGTACAGCATGATTTCCTTGTGGCCGGCATCAGTCATCTGCCCCATATTGTGGCTGCGGCGTTGGTCAATACCGTAGGCCGCCTGCATAAGGATTACCCGGACATATTGGGGCTGGCCGCCGGCGGGTTCCGGGATACCACCCGCATAGCATCAGGCCACCCTTTGATGTGGAGGGATATATGTACCACAAACAAAGAGCAGATATTGGAGGTTCTGAAGATATTTAAAGAAACATTAAATGAGATGGAGGCCATGATCGACAACTGTGACGAAGAGGGGATCGAGGCTGAG
This sequence comes from Thermincola ferriacetica, assembly GCF_001263415.1. Taxonomy (NCBI): domain Bacteria; kingdom Bacillati; phylum Bacillota; class Clostridia; order Eubacteriales; family Thermincolaceae; genus Thermincola; species Thermincola carboxydiphila. The sequence continues at coordinate 2,415 of NZ_LGTE01000034.1, read as the reverse complement.
TTCAATAGGGCGAGGGAAATACGCAGAGGTATTCCCGCCAGGATGAAGGGTTACCTGCCTGTACTGTATGAGATAATAATTTATGTACCTGACCGGCCCGGCGTCATTGCCGGAATAGCGAGTTTACTGGGAGAGGCAGGAATAAATATCAGTGATATAGAAATTATGCGGGTAAAAGAGGGCGAAGGTGGTAGTATCCGCCTTGGCTTTGGTTCTGCCGAAGATCAGGAAAAGGCATTAACTTTGTTTAGAGAAAACAATATTAAGGCAAAAATAAAATTGTAAAAGATTATTAACATGTTATAAGATATTTCCGAGATGTTTTATCGGATACATTGAACGGGGTGTGCTATGAAGTATAGAGTATCAGGCGGCGTAAAGCTAAGAGGAACAATTGCCGTTCCCGGTGATAAATCCATATCCCACCGGGCTGTTATGATCGGCTCTCTGGCTGAGGGGCCCACAAGGATTGAGAATTTCCTTATGGGAGCCGATTGCCTGAGCACCATCCGGTGTTTTCGGGCCATGGGGATTGAAATTAATATAGAAAAGGATAACATTGTCACCCTGGTGGGGAAGGGGTTGAGGGGTTTGCAGGAACCCGGGGACATCCTTGATGTTGGCAATTCAGGAACGACCATCAGGCTGATGACGGGTATTTTATCGGGCCAGCCCTTCTTTTCTTCTGTGACAGGTGATGAATCCATCCGGAAAAGGCCTATGGACAGGGTCACCATCCCCTTAACCAGAATGGGCGCCCACATCTGGGGCCGCGAGAACGGACGGCTTGCACCTCTGGCTATAAAAGGAGGAGAGTTATATCCAATTGATTTTGTTTCTCCTGTAGCCAGCGCCCAGGTGAAGTCGGCCGTTCTCCTGGCCGGACTTTTTGCTTCCGGGCAAACAAGGGTGGAGGAACCTGTTAAGTCAAGGGACCATACGGAACGGATGCTCCGGTATTTTGGGGCTGATATTGAGGTCGAAGGCAACAGGATATCGGTAACGGGATTTCCCGAGCTCACAGGCAGGGAAGTCAGGGTACCGGGGGATATTTCCTCGGCGGCTTTCTTTATTGTTGCCGGGCTGACAACTCCCGGTTCAGAACTCATGCTCCGGGAAGTGGGGCTTAATCCGACGCGCGACGGCATTATTGATGTATTGCGGCAAATGGGTGGCCGGATTGAAATTTTAAACGAAAGGGAGGTAGCTGGGGAACCCGTTGGCGATATATTGGTTGAATCCAGCCTATTAAGAGGCGTGGAAATTGACGGAGCCATTATTCCCCGACTGATCGACGAGATTCCCGTTTTGGCCGTGGCAGCGGCCGTGGCGGATGGAGAAACGGTCATCCGGGATGCCGCTGAGCTCAAGGTGAAAGAGACCAACCGCATTGCTACCGTAACAATGGAGTTAGCAAAATTTGGGGTAGAAGTGGATGAACTACCGGACGGGCTGCGCATAAAAGGGGGGAAAAAGCTGCAGGCTGCCTTCTGTGACAGCCACGGCGATCACCGGATAGCCATGGCTATGGCTGTAGCCGGGCTGGTGGCAGAAGGGGAAACAACAATTGACGGCTGGGAAGCCGCAGATGTTTCATTTCCAAACTTCGGGGAATTGCTGGAAAAGATTGCCCGATAAAAGCGGCCTCATCATCCGACACCGACGCCGGAAACCCGGCCGCAAGCCAGGATAACGATTTGGCCGGGTTCAGCGATTTCAACGTTGCAATGGAAGGGTGGGTGGGATGACCCGGCTACCCCGGAGCTTTGTGCTGGAGAATGGCGGCAGGGTAGGAGGGTATCCCCGCTACCCGGGAGCTTTGTGCTGCAAACCCTTGCCGGGCAGGCAGCGTTCCCGAACTCGATGGCTCATAATGCATTTCTTGCGGGTCAGGCCGCCTCCCGTCCAGCCACTCAACTTGCGTTGAGTGCCGGACTTCCCCGCGGCCTTCGCCATCTTCGGACATGCGGGAACTCTCTGCCTGCCCGGCAGCGGATTTGCGGGCGCAGTCGCTCCCAAACGGTAGCGGAGAACCCCACCCGCCCTTCCGTGGTTGAAGGAAGGCGTAACCTCGGAGCAACGGTTGTTTCACCGGCGCAGCGGCTTTCCGTAAAGCAACGGTTGTTTCACCGGTGCAGCGGCTTGCCTCATAACAACGGTTGTTTCACCGGTGTAGCGGCCTTCCACAGGGCAACGGTTGTTTTACCTCCACAGCGGTAAGCGGCAGTTCCTACCGAAAACAGCACAGAGGGTCAGCGTTTATGGCTAACCCCCTGTCAGACTGTATGAGCATTTATACAGTTTCAGCCATATCCCGGCCAATAACCTTTTCTAAATCAAGGATTATGACCAATCCCGATTCCATTTTGGCCACCCCGGTGATGTAATTTTCGTCTACGGTAGAAGTGAGAAGAG
>NZ_LGTE01000033.1 GCF_001263415.1 Thermincola ferriacetica | reverse complement strand
AATATGTCCCCGACATGGTAACATAGTAATTGGTAATAGTGGTTTGTGCAGGTTTTTCCTGGGTTTCGGCTTGAGCGGCTTTTCCTGGTTTACCTGCCGAACCGCTATTTTTCTTGGGCAAATACGACGTGTCTGATGCCAGAGAGGTAATATTTACCCCCGGGGCCACTAAATCAGGCTTGGTTAAACCGTCAATGGTCGGCCCCCTGCTAGAAAAACCGGCAATAACATCATCCTTTTGGTCAACTGTCCCCCTCTCATCCACAGCCCCTACCGTGATTATATGCGCGTTGATGCCGGGGGTGTTTATTGTCCCTGCCGCCGGCCCATTATTTCCTGCGGCTGCCACTACCACCAGCCCCGCGTCCCAGGCCGCGTCCGCAGCTTGGCTCAGGGGATCGGCAGCGTAGGATTGTGTTGCCGGAGCGCCTAACGATAGGTTTATCACTTTAATATTATAAGCGGCCTTGTTTTGAACAACCCATTGTATTCCGGCGATTACGTCACTGGCGCGGCCGCCGCCGGTATTGTCCAGAACCTTGACTCCTACCAGGCTGGCTTCAGGGGCTACGCCCTTATATTGCCCGTTGGATTTACCACCATTACCTGCAATAATCCCTGCTACATGTGTGCCATGGCCGTAGTCATCGTAAGGTGATGTTTTTTTATTGATAAAATCCTTGAAAGCTATAATGCGGTTCGTAGGCTGAGTTAAATCAGGATGCGGGTAAATGCCAGTGTCAATAACGGCTACAGTAATACCTTTCCCTGTAAAACCGACTGCCCAAGCGGCAGGAGCATTGATTGCAGGTACCGCAGTATCGAGGCAGGCATGGACTTCGGTATCACAGGAAATTTGGACGACATCTTCATCCTTAGACATTTCTTCTATGGCCGAAGCAGGTAAATCAGCGGAGAAACCCTTGATCAGGGAAAGGTCGTGCTTCAATTTACCGCCTGACTGTTGGATGCGGGTTTTATGTTGTTCCTGTAAGCCTTGCTTTGTTTGGACAATTACGGGAACTATGGAGTTGGAATTATTTTTGATCTTACTTGCTAAATCAGCGGAGACCTTTTCATGAACGGCAAAACCCGGCGCGGCAACAGAAAACAGGGAAAAGATTAATAATGTTGTGAGGATTAATGTTACTGCCTTTTTTAAATTGAGCCTCATTTTTCACCTCCTTTCCCCGGGTTGTTATAGTATAATCTCATCATAGCATACCCTTCCATAAATTTCTGTCCCCCAAAATGGGGGATTTTTCAGTCACATTTCGACATAATTTTGTCCCCCCGAAGGGGGACATGCTCATTCATCAAATAACCGTAATTCCCTGGCTTTCTTTAAGCAATCGCTTTTCCTGTTAACTCCCAGCTTTTTATAAATTCTTTTACAGTATGTTTTTACTGTCTCCCGGCTTATTCTCATTGCTTTTGCTATCTCACTTATCGTTTGTCCACCGGCCATTAAACGAATTACTTCTCTCTCGCGTGTAGTCAATAGTCCTAAATTTAAGGGGTTTTCTGGTAAAATAACTGCTCTTTTTAAACTTTCATCGGATAACTGCTTTTCACCCATTTTTTCTTCGATATACTTGACAGCCAACTGTACCAAAGCCAGTGTATTACCTAATTCCTCCTCACTGCCCATGGAAACGTCAAGGTATCCGATAATATCCCCACCGGGCCCTCTTAACGGCGCCGCAATGCAGCTCCAATCTTTAAATAACCGGCAGTAGTGCTGCTCCCCTCTTATGACAACCGTTTTCCCCAAGCTCATGGCCAAAGCAATAGCATTGGTCCCGCAGACCTCTTCCCTGAAACAGGTTCCGGGGCCAATATTCATACTATAGCATAACTCAAGGGCTTTCGGGCTGCTCATTAAAGCAACAGCGTATCCTTCATGGTTACAGAGGATAATTAACTGATCCTCATCGGTAAAATTGGGGTAAAGGTCCTCTCTTATCACAGGCCAGGCTACCAATAATAAAAGCTTAGATTTTTCCAGCAACTTATCAACTTCAGGATGGCTTAGAATTCTCGGCATTTGAGCCAGTTCAGCTTTAACCCTTTTATCCCGGCATCGTTTATAGGAGGCTTCGAGTATTTGAGACGGTATTAAGAATTTGTCATAATCTGCTTTTTTTAATTGCTTCAGTTTTTCAAAAAGCATACTTCTTCCGCCCTCCCATCTTTCAAAGTATTCGCTACATCGATTATCCATAAAATTGTTTAACAATTATTGCCTGTATTCCCAGCTATTTTCTTTTATTATTCTCTTTTTTCTGACAAATTCCTTTTATATGGTTGTTATGACATTATCAAAACACATAAAAAAACCCCTCCCACGGCAAGGGAAGGGATTTTTTCTTAAATACAGTGTCATGCTGGAAGCGGAAACCTCATTAATTATAGCCCCATATTCCGCAACCTGCGGACCCGGTCAGCAATGGGCGGGTGGGTGGAAAACAGGTGCAGTAAGCGTTGAGCCGATAAGGGATTGACAATAAACATATGGCTGGCAGCGGAGTTAACTTCCATAGGTATCATCCGGGCCCCCTGCTCGAGTTTCAGCAAGGCATTGGCCAGGCCGTTACTGCTCCCCGCTATGCGCGCTCCCGTTGCATCAGCCAAGTACTCCCGGGAACGGGAAACAGCCATCTGCACCAGCATGGCGGCCAGCGGAGCAAGAATGATCATCGGCAGGGCAGCAAGACCCGAGCCTTCTTCATCGTCACTGTTCCCGCCGCCGAAAATCAGCGCCCACTGCGCCCAGTCAGCCAGAGTAGTAATTACACCGGCCATGACGGCCGCCAGGGTGCCGATTAAAATGTCCCGGTTTTTAATATGTGCCAACTCATGAGCAATTACGCCCTCCAGTTCCTCGCGGTTCAATAAGCGGAGTATGCCCTCCGTAACAGCTACCGCCGCATGGGCCGGATTTCTTCCCGTGGCAAAGGCATTGGGCTGCGGGGACGGGGTGAGGTACAATTTGGGCATAGGCAGTCCGGCCTTGCTGGCCAGTCTTTCCACCATATCGTACAGTTCCGGATTGTCATTTCTGGTAAGAGGCTGGGACCCGGTCATCTTAATAACAATTTTATCACTGAACCAGTAACTGGCGCCGTTCATTAACAAAGCAAATACAAAAGCTATCACCATTCCCTGCCGGCCGCCCAAAGCGCTGCCGACAAGTATGACCAGCACCGTCAGGATACTCATTAATACGACGGTCTTTAATTGATTGCCAAAACCACTCAATGGTAATCAATCCTCCTTTTTTGTTTTAAATCATTGGCTCACCGAGCAAAATCATCAAGGCCTGGATAACGCACAACCCCTTGTTAATTAATTCCTGGGATACCATTCTTATCTGCGGATTTCCGCCGGCAACCTGAAGAGCGGGTACCAGTTCCGTCACTTCCTTTTGTAATTCGTCCAGATGCTGACTGATGCTGACAATCTTTTCAAAAACTTCACCTTTCTCTTTGCCGGCTAACAAATGGGCAATTTCCTCCAAAGAGTAATGCTGTTTTTGGATTTCTTTTATCATTTTAATTATTTTTAGCGTTTCTTCGGCATACAGACGGTGATTGCCCGGAGTACGGGCCGCTTCATGGATGAGGCCCAGTTGGGTGTAATAATCAATAGTCCTTGCGCTAACCCCGGCTAATTCAGCCAGTTGGCCAATACGCAGGTACTTGTTTTCGTTCCCCACATTATCCCCCCAGATCCCAAGTTACCTAAAGCCCTTTAAATTTACTCCTATACTATAAATATACAGTAGTACGTTCTGTTAGTCAATTGTTCAAATGTTATTTTTACCAAATTCAATCCAGTAAATGAAAAATGTTTGTGTCGTGTTTGTCCAACCCCTTGACAGCAGTGGGAAACTTTTACTATAATAACACTAACAAACTGGATAATTACCAAACGTTCCAGGTGCCCGTGAAGGGAGAATAGGGAACCGGGTGCAAATCCCGGACGGACCCGCCACTGTGAAGGAGAGCAGATGCCAAACCACTCCGCAAGGGGGAAGGGGCATTCAATGCGATGAACCTGAGTCAGGAGACCTGCCTGGAATGGTCTATGCCGCCTCGTGTGTAAGGGTTGGCTTAGGTGGGGAGAAGGTAAATCCACGCCGGATTTCTGGCGTGGATTTTTTATTTAACTCAGAAAAATTATAATGGGGGGATGTTTATGTCAGAAGCAGCTTATCAGGAAAAAGTACTGGAGGTGGAACCTTACGGGATTGAGCCAATTCCCAGAGAAGAGCGTCACGGCCGGGCAAGACAGATGTTTACCATCTGGTTTGCCATCAACTTAAACGTAGTTACCTGGTTCACCGGCTTTTTGGGGATTGAATTTGGCTTATCACTTAAGCATGCTATTTTAGCGATTATTATAGGCAACCTGTTGGGAGCCGCCTTTCTTGGCCTGACCTCGGTCGTGGGACCCGTAACAGGCCAACCTCTTATCCCGGCCAGCAAAAGGGCTTTTGGCAAAATCGGAGTTTTTGGATTATCTTTTCTTAACCTGGTCAATAACATTGGCTGGTTGGCTGTAAATTTAGTGCTAGCTGCCATGGCGCTACAAAAAATTTTACCTTTAGGTTATCACTCTGCATTGCTGATTCTCACTATAGCCACCCTGTTAATTGCCGTTTACGGTTATAATTTCATCCATACCTTTGCCCACTGGATGTCTATTATAATTGGTATACTTTTCATAATTATGACAGTAATATCTGTACAGAACCTGCCCGCGCTTTTAAGTCAATCAGCCGCGAGTAACGGTGAATTTAATCTGGGTATATTTATACTTGCCGTAGCTATAGCCTTCTCATATCAGATCAGTTACTGCCCCATTGGTTCCGATTATTCCCGGTATCTTCCCGAAAATACATCCGGGAAAAAGGTTTGGCTGGCCTCTTACCTGGGAGCTTTAACAGTTTGTATTTGGCTGGAAATACTTGGCGCCTTAACAGCCACATTAGGCATGCATGCCGGGCCCATGGATTTCTTTGCCAAATTGATGGGCGTGTTTACAATACCGGCCCTGATTACCGTCATTTTAAGCATATTCCCCGTCAATGCCATGGCCATTTACAGTGGCGGCCTGGCAGCTCTGGCCATGGGTATTCCTCTGAAACGCTGGACATCCGCTATAGTGTGTGGAGGTATAGGAGCTTTATTGGTTTCCTTCGGTGGCGGGCAATTAGCCGATACATATAAAAACTTCCTGCTTCTTCTCTCCTACTGGATTGCCCCGTGGCTGGGGGTGGTCCTCAGCGATTTCTTTTATTACCGGAGCGGTTTGGCGCAGAACAGTACCACAAACGGTTGGGCCGGCATTACTGCCTTTGTGATCGGAGTGATTGTGTCCGTTCCTTTTATGAGTTCTGTGCTGTATGTAGGTCCCCTGGCCGAAAAATATCTTGGCCATGCCGATATCAGCTACTTCCTTAGCCTTGTCGTCAGCGCGCTGGTGTACCGGGTACTCTTAAAATTTAGGAGTGCGGCTGTACCTGTAAAACCACTGCAATTTGAAGAATGAGAAATTATGTTTTAAGGAGGAGATTTGTTGTGACCCAGTTGATAAAAGCTTTAAACAGGGTAGTCACGCCCGAAATGGAACAGGTTGCTGATAGAGAAGGTGTTACTCCCGAATTTATACGGCAGGGGGTGGCCAACGGGACAATCGTAATTCCCCGCAACATTAACCGCCGCAACATTATCCCTGCCGGGATCGGAGCCGGACTAAAAACAAAGGTCAGTGCCAGCGTAGGTTTATATGGGGAAAATGCCACTATTGATACGGAAGTGGCCAAAATCAAAACAGCAGTGGAAGCGGGAACCGACTCCATCATGGACCTCAGTGTAAGCGGGGACATAGATGCCATGCGGCGGGAGGCTCTTGCCGCCACTCCAACCCCATTGGGTACGCTCCCCTTTTACCAGGCCGTGGCCGAAGCCGGTAGAAAACACGGTTCATCCCTCAGGATGGAAGTCGAAGAACTGTTTGAAGTTATTGAACGCCAGGCCGCCGATGGAGTTGACTTCCTCGCCCTGCATTGCGGCACTACCATGAGCATTGTGGAACGGGCCAAAAAAGAAGGCCGGATTGATCCGTTAGTCAGTTACGGTGGCTCTCATCTTATTGGATGGATGCTGTATAACAACAAGGAAAATCCCCTGTATGAAAACTACGATAGAGTGCTGGAAATTGCCCGTAAATATGATGTAACCATCAGCCTGGCTGACGGAATGCGGCCCGGCTGCCTGGCTGATTCGCTGGATGGGCCTCAGGTTCAGGAGTTGGTGGTGCTGGGGGAACTTGTGAGACGAGCCAGGGAAGCCGGCGTTCAGGTCATGGTTAAAGGTCCCGGCCACGTTCCCCTGAACCACCTTAAAGCAACGGTCACCTTACAAAAGAGCCTGTGCAAAGGCGCCCCATATTTTGTTTTCGGCCCCCTGGTCACAGACATAGCCGCCGGTTATGACCACATCAGCGCCGCCATCGGCGGGGCTATCAGCGCCTGGGCAGGGGCTGAGTTCATTTGCTATGTAACAGCTTCCGAACACCTGGGCCTGCCTGATATTGATCAGGTACGGGAAGGTGTAATAGCTGCCCGGATAGCAGCTCATGCTGCTGATTTGGCCAAAGGTATGCCGGAGGCGGTTAAATGGGACAGAGATCTTTCACGGGCCAGAAAAGAATTGGATTGGGAGAAACAAATGGCTCTGGCTATTGACCCCCAGCGGGCCCGACAGATCAGAAAAGAAAGAAGCGACGATTCCTCATCGGCATGCGCAATGTGTGGTAAATACTGCGCTATGGAAGTGGTAGCCGAGTATTTGGGAACAGCCAAAACCAGTTGTTAGGATAATTTCTAATTAACATATCTAAATCTACATGTGTCCAAAAGAAAGGATGATAATTATGACCCAGGTGTTAGCTGCCCGTGCGGGCAAAATTACACCGGAAATGGAGTTGGTAGCTGCCAAAGAGAATCTTGATGTGAAGTTTATTCAGGAAGGAGTAGCCACCGGAAAAATTGTTATTCCGAAAAACAAACTGCGGAAAAAATTCAGCGGCTGTGGAATCGGGGCAGGCCTGCGGATTAAAGTTAACGCATTAATCGGCACGTCCAGCGACCGGTCAGACCCAGAAATGGAGGCAAGAAAGTTAACTGTTGCCGAAAAGGCCGGGTGCGATTCATTCATGGATTTGAGCACCGGCGGAGATATTGACGCCATGCGGCGCTATACTCTGTCTACCGCTAACGTTCCCGTCGGCAGTGTGCCTATTTACCAGGCAGCCATCGAAGCCATCGAAAAGCGTGGGAGTATCGTGGCCATGGAACCGGAGGATATGTTTGAGGCCATCGAAAAACATGCGGCCGATGGCATAGATTTTATGGCCATTCATGCAGCTTTAAATTTTGACGTTATCCGGCGGCTGCAGTCCACCGGGCGTGTCACTGATGTAGTCAGCCGGGGAGGGGCATTTTTGACAGGCTGGATGCTGCACAATAACCGGGAAAACCCTTTATATGAACAATTTGACCGGGTACTGGAAATTTGCAAAAAATATGATGTCACACTAAGCGTCGGCGATGCCATCCGTCCCGGTTGCACGGCAGATTCACTGGATGCCGCCCAACTGCAAGGGCTTATGGTGGCCGGGGAACTAGTAGCCCGGGCCCAGGCCGCCGGAGTGCAAGTAATGGTAGAAGGACCGGGGCATGTTCCTATGCACCATGTGGAAACCACTGTTTTACTGCAAAAACGTTTGTGTAACGGAGCCCCTTATTACTTGCTGGGATTGTTAGCCACGGACATAGCGCCCGGATATGACCATATTACCGCGTCTATTGGCGGGGCATTGGCAGGCGCAGCCGGAGCTGATTTCCTGTGCTATGTTACTCCTGCCGAACATTTGGGATTGCCATTGGAACAGGATGTCAAAGACGGCGTCATCGCAATGCGTATTGCCGCTCATGCCGCCGACCTGGCCCGGGGCAATAAAATGGCCTGGGAAGAGGACCTGCAAATGGCCAGGGCACGGGTAGTCCTTGAAACAGAGGGGCAAATTCGTCATTCCATCGATCCTGAAAAAACAAAATTGGCCCTGGACAATTTGGGAGACCATGAATGTGCAGTTTGCGGGCCTGAATGTGCCGCCCAGTTTGCAGCCAAATATTTTGGTATCACAGGATAAACACTCGGGGTTAATGTTCAGGCACACTTGTTACACAACTCGACTTTACCCCGATAGGAGTTGTTGGGATGCATTTTTTGTTAGCCCTGCAGTTTCTTACCAGAATACCGGTCACCATACGGAGTGAAGTGACCGAAAAAGACCTTGCCCGTTCCATGGCCTGGTTCCCGGCTGTCGGATTGCTTTTGGGCACTCTGGCGGCAGGTTTTTATACAGTTTTGTCACATACCTTCCCCAACCCTTCATGTGACCTTTTTGTCGTTGCATTTCTGGTTATTATAACGGACAATATGCATGGAGATGCCCTTATGGACGCCGCAGACGGTTTTTTCAGCGGTAAATCCCGGGAAAAAATCCTGGAAATTATGAAAGATAGCCGGGTCGGTTCCCATGGGGTCATGGCCGGCTGCCTCCTTTTACTGGCCAAGTTTGTGCTGCTGAGCCAGATTCCCCCGGTCGCCAAAATTACGGCGCTTATTTTAGTGCCGGCACTGGGTCGCTGGCCGCAAGTATACGGCGCTACCCTTTACCCTTACGCCAGGAATAATGGGGGCACCGGAGGTTTCACCCGGTTTGTGGGCACCAGGGAAATGTGCTGGGCGTCTGTAACTGTTTTGGCTGCTGTTATAATCATGCTTGGTATAAAAGGCCTTATTTTGGCAGGAGTTGTTCTTACATGTACTGCTATTCTGAGCAAATTCATTTCAGCAAAAATCGGCGGGGTAACCGGCGATACCCTGGGCGCCATGACAGAGGTAATTGAAGTGTTAGCCCTGGTAACATTACAAATTTTATGATTTCAGTCTCATAAAGGTTAAGCAAACTCAATAGTAAGGAGTGTAACTGGAATGGCTTTGAAATTGGAAAAAGTAGTTCAAGGAATTACGCCTGTAAGCATGGAGTGGCGGCAGAAAGCCAGGACCTACCTGGATAAACTGGCCATTCCCCGCGGCAGCCTGGGCGAGCTTTTGAATTTGGCAGAACAGTTGGCCGCTATCCGGGAAACTCTGGAACCTTCAGTCAGGCACAAGGCCGTGGTTACCATGGCCGGCGACCATGGTGTAGTGGCAGAAGGGGTAAGCGCTTTCCCACCGGAAGTAACCCCCCAGATGGTAGCTAATTTTGTGGCCGGCGGGGCAGCCATCAATGTCCTGGCAGAAGTGGCCGGGGCCCGGGTATATGTGGTGGATATGGGGGTGGCCGCTGACTTGACCGACCTGGTAGCAGCAGGAAAGATTCTTTCTTACAAAGTGGATTACGGTACCCGCAATATGGCAAAAGGCCCGGCCATGAGCCGGGAACAGGCCGTACAGGCGCTGGAGGCAGGTATTGATGTGGCCGATAAATTAATCCGGGAAGGGGTGGAATTGCTTGCCACGGGGGACATGGGCATTGGCAATACCACTCCCAGCAGCGCTATATTGGCTGCCTTTTCCGGATTACCGGCAGAGGAAGTAACGGGCCGGGGTACAGGTATCACTGACGAAGTTTTAAAGAACAAGGCTCGTACAATTCAAAGGGCTCTGGAGATAAACCGGCCTGACCCGAATGACCCGGTAGATGTGCTAGCCAAAGTAGGCGGCTTTGAAATCGGCGGAATTGCCGGGGTGATTCTGGGGGCGGCCTACCACAAAATCCCCGTGGTAGTAGACGGGTTTATCTCCTCCGCCGGGGCACTGCTGGCCAAAAAGCTGGCCCCGGCATCGGTGGATTATATGATTGCGGCTCATCAATCCATGGAGTACGGCCACCGGCACATGCTGAGGGAATTGGGTTTGCAGCCCCTGCTCAACCTTAACCTCCGCCTGGGTGAAGGTACCGGAGGAGCCCTAGCCATGAATATCGTGGAATCGGCCGCGCAGGTTATCGGGAAAATGCTTACTTTTGAAGATGCCGGGGTGACCCCAGATGCACCAAGAGGCGAATAGGCCAGGTCCGCAATACCTGGAAGACCTGGCCACAGGGTACTGGTTTTCTGAAGTCCTCTTTACGGCCGTTGAACTGGACATTTTCACTCATATTGAGCGGGGAGGCAAGTCCGTAGAAGAAATTTCGGAAATCCTGAATTGCAGGCCGGCGGGAATGGAAAGATTTCTGCAGGCCCTGTGCGCCATGGGACTGCTAATTAATTACGGAGAAAAATATTATAATACCGGACTTACCAGTGAATATCTGGTGGCAGGTAAAGAGAACTACCAGGGAGATTCCATCTTGTGGCGAAAATACCTGGTCTCCCGGTGGCAGGACCTGGCAAGCTGCCTCCGGGCCGGGGGCAGGGTCAATTATGGGGCATCCGAAGAAGACCCGGCACAGCGGACCCACCGGATCAGGATGTATATCAGCGCCATGGACCGGGTGGCCAGAACCAAGGTACAGGAAATCATGCCTTTTTTTGCAGGTCTTTCTATGAGCGGGAAAATCCTTGATGTAGGGGCCGGTTCAGGAGCTATTGCAGCAGGTTTTCTGAAACGCTTCCCGGCCATGACCGCTACCCTGCTGGACCTGCCCGAAGTGCTGAGTTGTACGCAGGAATTTATGCAGGCTGAAAAACTGGTTGAAAGGATAACCTTTTGTCCAACCAATATTTTGGAAGACTGGCCCGTAGACACAGCCGGTTTTGACCTGGTTATCCTTTCTAACATTATTCATGCCTATTCAGAAAAAGAGATTACCGGTATCCTGCAAAGGGCTTCCGATTGCCTGAAAACCAACGGTTTGCTGGTCATTCATGACTTTTTCCTGGAACATTACCCGGAAAAAGCAGCCCTTTTTGATTTAAATATGTTCATCAATACATATAACGGAAAGGTATTTTCCTGTGAACGGGTCATGCAGGAACTTGCCCGGCTGAATCTTTACAAGACAGAGCTTATTCCATTAAAGACAGATACCGCCTTAATTATCGCCGGCAAAAATAAAAGAGCCCTGGCCAGGTTACACCTCCAACCTGTAGACCGATTAGTGTCCTCTATAAAAACCCTGGGATTTGATGACGTCTGCCCTGTTTCCACAGACATGGTACATGTAACTGACTGGGCCGACGTGAAATGCCGGTTTGGCTGCAGCGGGTACGGCAAAGGCCATTGCCCGCCGAATAGCCTGCCTCCGCAAAAAACCAGGGATTTATTGAAAGATTATAGCCGGGCCTTACTTTTAAAAGGTCAGCCTCCAACAGGGGATTTTCAGCGTCGTGTACTCCGGGCTGAAAGGGAAGCTTTTAAAGCTGGTTTCCATAAAGCCTTCGTTTTCTGGGCGGGGCCATGCTCGCTGTGCGATTCCTGTGCTACAGACGGAAAATGCCGGAATACCAGGGATGCCAGGCCTTCCATGGAAGGAGCCGGCATCGATGTCTTTGCCACAGTCAGGCGGGCAGGTTTTCATCTGGAGGTATTGCAAGACAAAAATGATTTTGTAACATATTTTGCCTTATTATTATTGGAGTGATGAACATGCGTGTTTTGATGATCCAGGCGCTTTCTGTCGAAGGGGTTTCCCAGGAAAAGGTCTACCCCATTGGCATAGTCACCCTGGCCGGTCAACTGCAACAGGGTGGACATCAGGTGGATATAGTGGATATGAATCTGGAAGTTGACCCATTCGGAGCCGTTAAGGAGAGGCTTTTGGCTTTCCGGCCCGATGTGGTGGGGATATCTCTGAGAAATATAGATCCCCTGGCCAATAAGACCAGTTCCCTCATTCCCCCTTTTGTCGTTGCGGTACGGCTTATTGCTGCAGTCCTGCCGCAAGCCAGGATTATTGCCGGCGGCACCGGATTTTCCCTCTTTCCGGAACGGCTTATGCTTGAACTGCCGGAAATAGATTACGGTGTTGTCGGCGAGGCGGAAGTTACTTTCCCGGCGTTGCTCGATAATCTGGATAACCCTCCTCCATTACCGGGGCTCTGCCTGCGGGAAGGGAAAGGAATACGGGTTACCCCTCCTTCCCGCGAGTTCGATATGGCAAACTACATCCCACCGTATCGCCAACTCCTTAATCCATCCCTTTATCTGGATATAAACAGCTACGTTCCGGCCATCGGTATTGAAACAAAGCGGGGATGCCCCTTTAACTGCGCCTATTGTGTTTATCCGAAATTACAGGGCAGGAAATTGCGGTGCCGACCGCCCAAAGCCGTTGTAGACGAGATAGAGGTTTTACATAAAGAGTACGGTATTACAAGTTTCCACTTTACTGACCCCGTCCTGAACATTCCCCAGGGCCACCTGGAAGAAATATGTCACGAATTAATTCGCAGAAAACTGGCGGTGCGCTGGGACGGATTCATGCGGGAAGACCAACTGAATGAAAAAAATATAGCACTGTTTGCAAAAGCCGGCTGTGAGTGTTTTTCTTTTTCACCGGACGGCCTTTGCCAGGAAGCCTTGGATATTTTGCAGAAAAACCTAAATGAAGCAGACATTTTGAAGGCTGCCAGATTGGCAGCGCAGACAGGGATTACCACCGTATACCATTTTATGGTTAATGTCCCCGGGGAAACAGAAAGAACCTGCCGGAAAAGTATAGATTTCCTGGAAAAAATCTACGAGATACACAGCAAGCGCAGGAATTTGGGGACGGTGGTATTGAACAATATCCGCATTCTACCGGGCACACCCATTGAAAAAATGGCCCGGGCCCAAGGGGTCATAGGTCCGGATACCGACCTACTCTACCCTACATATTATAACCCGCAACCCTTTGACCGGTTCCGGTATAAGCTGGAAACTATCCAATTAGCCAGAAACGTATTTATGTGGCAGGAGGTGACACATTCAAATGAAAATACTGTTGCTCGAACACCCGCGAAGTATTGAGCCGGAACGTTGTAACGATATTGCCAATACCCCCTTGTCGTCATGCCTGCTTTCCGGCTATGCCGCCGCCATGTTAAACAGCAGGGGGCATGAAGTAGAAATTGTGGAAGGGTACCTGGACAAACTTTCTTACGCTGAAATTGAAAACATAGTAAGCGCCTGGAAACCTGACGTCTTAGGCGTTCATATGGTCTACCACTGGCAAACTGACCGGGCCCTCTACGGTTTTTTGGAGCAAGTCAAAAACGCCGGACTTACTTCTTATATAACAGCTTACGGGTTCTACCCCACCATCGCCTATACCGATATTTTACAGGAGTGTCCGGCCATTGATTCGGTCATTGTAGGCGAGCACGAGATAACTTTTGTCGAATTGGCGGAAGCCCTCTCCTGCCGGGTTAGCCCTGTCAATTTGCCGGGACTGGCCGTACGAGACAGTACCGGCGTTCAATACCGGCGGCGCGAAGTGCTGGCAGACTTAGACCGGCTCCCTACCCCGGTACGTACCGAAGCCATGTACCGCCTGCCGGAGGTAAACCTGCAGGGAAGCCGGGGCTGCTATGGGAGATGCACTTTTTGTTATATCAATCCTTTCTATGGCGCCGGGTCCCGCTGGCGGGGACGCAGCCCCGATAATATCGTGGCGGAGATAGACGGAATTATTGCCGAACGGGGTGTCAGGGATTTCTATTTTACAGACCCCAATTTCTTCGGCCCGGGCCAAAGAGGCCAGGAACGGGCGCTGCGCTTGGCCGCCCTCTTGAAACCACGCCAAATTCGCTTTGGTATTGAAGGGCGGGTAAATGATATTCATGACGAAACCATAGCCGCACTGCGGGAAGCCGGTCTGCGGCATATCCTGATTGGCCTGGAAAGCGGCAAGGACAGTTCGCTGAAAAGAATGAATAAAATGACGACTGTGGCCCAGAACGAAGAAGCCATCCGCATCCTCCGGAAAAACGGGCTGGAACCCAATGTCGGTTTTATCATGTTTGAGCCTGATTCGACCCTGGAAGATATCAGGGGTAATTTTGAATTTCTCCTGAGAAATGACCTGCTGCATAACCTGCCTGTTACGGCCAATGTCCTGTACCACCACCAGATTGTGTTAAAAGGCACTCCGGCTTTTCAGCACCTGCAACAGCAGGGACGGCTGCAGCTTGAGAGAAATTCCTCTTATGAAGGGGTAGCATTATTTGCCGATACACAGGTGGCGGTACTTGCTGACTTGATGCGGCAGGTTACCAATTACCTCTTTAACCGTATGGCCGGAATCTGGGGCGGTAAAGTCCCGGAACCGGAGAATGCCCGCGAAAAATATGCTCGGATTAACAGGCTGTTAATCGGCATTTTCGAAAATGCTCTGGAGACCCTGGAAAGAGGAAAGCAGTGGGATAAAGAACAGACAGAGGCTATTGTCCGGCAATTTGAAAAAGAAATTAATGAGGTCTTTCTTCAGATTTAAGTCAAAGATACATTACAGAAAAAGGGGAGGTTAAATGATTTTACAAACATGTAACCTCCCCATACCTTGTAGAATAACTTTTGTCGGCACCCTGGAAACCTATTAGTTTTTTCACTGCCCTTTTATCTCTTTTTCACCATGGCACTTGTCTGCAGCATCTCTACAGCCGCCCCCATGAACCTGCCTATATTTTCCGTCTGGTCTTCCGTTTCAATACCAAGGGCTTCCGCCACAAGGTCTGTAAAGTCTTTCTGGCGTACCCTGGTCTGCATGGCGCAACTGGTGGCATTAAACTGGGAACCGCATCCCGCACAGTTTGTGATCAGGAAATCGGCGCCGGTCCCTTCAGCTTCACTGACCCTCTTTATGCCCGCATGTTGAACAGTAGGCAGTGAATCAAAGGCCGATACCAGCCCACAGCAGAGGGCGTTTTCCCGGTTGTGCGGCATTTCCACCAGCTCCACACCCGGAATTGCCTTAATGACACTGCGTGGTTCTTCGTAATGTCCGAACCAGCGGCCCACATGGCAGGAATCATGATAGGTTACTTTACAGTTCACAGGACGGTCAAATTTTAATTTGCCCTGGTTAATAAGTTCGCTCAGGAATACAGTGACATGGCGGAATTTAATATTGCATTCTATACCCAACTGCTGGGCGATGGCCGGATAGTTTTCAGAGAAGGTAGCAAAACAGCCCGGGCAGGAGAAGACCATGGTCTCAATGCCGGCTTCTTTAAACATCTCCAGGTTTTTCTTAACCAGTCGGGTGAAATCGTCCATGTAGCCCCCCAAAGCCAGGTACAGGCCACAGCAGGTTTCTCCTTCTCCGAAATGAACGAATTCTACCCCGATCTTGTTGAAAATTCGCGTGATATTCCTGGGCATATTAGGCATGACTATATTGGCCCAACACCCGGCCCAGTATGCAATCTTGCCCTTTTTAAGAGTAGGAACATCCAACCACTTAAATTTCTGGTCGGCCGGAACACCCCAGAAATTGCCTGTCTTTAACACATTTTCTCTCACGCCGGCCAAACCTGTATTTTCAAGGCCATTAGCATGGAAACAGGGTCTGAGGGACATCCAGTTATGGGCGTTATGGGCCTGAATCTGGCAGACCTTATCGCATTTCGCACAGGTGGTGCAGGAAAATAAGGCCTTCGACACTTCTTCGTCCAACTGTATGTTCCCCTTGATATACTGGGTCAGCAGGTAGTATTTACCCCGAGGAGAATTGCTCTCCCAGGGAACGGCGTCAAAAACGGTACAGGTGTTCCGGCAATAACCGCAGAGTGCGCAGGCAAAGGTATCGTTGGTAATCTGTGGGCTCAACGGTGATGCAAAGTCGTCACCCTGTACTTTGTTCATGAATTTACCGGCCAGGCCTATTAAACCTTTCCCGGCATTAGCCAGGGACATGGCTTTGCTGAGAGTTTTGGCCGGTGAATTTTTATCGAGAGAACTCGGAATTATTTTTCCGGGGTTTAAGATACCCTGCGGGTCAATCTTTTGTTTATAAGCCCAGATCTCATTGACCAGGTTTTCACCTAAAACATCTTTTGCTTTGTCAGCGAAATACAGTCCCAGGGTAAATACTCTGCCTCCCAGCTTTTCACCTATTTCAATGACAGTCAGGGAATTGGTATAAGCCAGCGGGAAACCGGCTTTTCTCTCATCAGATAACATAAAGCCCAAAATCGATATTTTATCGTTATGAATCATGGTGCCTTCCAGGGCAAATTCCCCTTTGTATTTCCTTTCCACTTCGGAAACAAATTCCGAAAGCCTGTCTATGGGAACTATAACTTCCGTGGCAATCAAGGTAGGCCCAAGCTTTTTAAAACGCATCGGGTAAAATCGTTCGTTCCATTCTTCCCTGGCCAGGGCTTCCCGCATTAATTCGCCATGGCAGGAAGCAATAATTCCTTCCAAGGCCATTTCAACAGTTGTTCTTCTTGTCTTTGGATAAACAAAGAGCAGGAAATACCTGTCCTCCGGCAGCACAATGTGCTGGGATGCTTTCTGCTTTAACCTGATATAGGCGGGAGTAGACATAGTTGCCGACCACAGAGGTAGAGCCTGCTGTCTAATCATCCGCAGAGCTTCGGCAGCATCATTGAGTTTATCAAAAGCAGCCAAAACTACAACATCTTCGTCTTTTTCCTTTATTTTAACGGTTACCTTCGTTATGATTCCGGTAATCCCGCAAAGGCCGTTGACAAATTTAAGTTCTTCTCCCGCGTAAGACCTGGTAATTCCTTCGGTTGTAACAACGTCAACAGATACGATGTTCTCCCCGCAGAAACCATATTCAAAGCTCCCGTAACCGCTGCCCCCCTGGGCAACCCATCCGGCAACGGTAGCCGACGGTGTACTGGAAGGATATAACCTGAGATCAAACCCTTTGGCCTGCAGGTACTCCTGCAAGTCCCCCCAAACAACGCCCGGCTCCACCGTTACCGTTAAATTATGCTCATCAACCGCAATGATCCTGTTCATCCGTACAAAATCAAGGACAATCCCTCCCCGGGTCGGCAGCGCACCGCCAAATCCGCTCGTGCCGCTACCCCGCGGAATCAACGGCCAACTAAATTCCCTGGCCAGATTGGTTGCGGCTATTACCTCCTCTTCAGAAACCGGTTGGGCAACAGCATCGGGCATAGTATCAATAAGCTTCATCACCTGGGACGGCAAAACCCCCATGTCGTGGGAGTAAACCAACCGTTCCACTTTATTGAACCGTACGCGGTCTCCGAAAAGCTCTTCCAACTTCTTCTTTAAAGCCCCCGGCAACTCTTTTTGTCCCATAAAACTCCCTCCTTTTAATTTGTGACCACAAACACAAAAACAGAACGATTATTCATTCGGTTTAATTATACCCTACCTGTCCACTGCTGTAATGAACCTAACTATTTATTTTTCCTCATATAAAAAGGACTAGTTTTAACTAGTCCTTTCGGTCTATCTTTAAACTAAAATTAACATACCGATGTATTAATGGATATCAGCAATGTAATAACCAAAGCCACTAACAACACGCTTACAAGGCCTCTGCTCATGGCATAAGAAACCAGTTTTGCCCGGTTAGAAACCCCCAGCTTTTCAAGAATGTTGTGCACATGGTTTTTTACTGTATTTACGCTGATTATAAGCTTTTTGGCAATCTGGCCATTTGTGTACCCTTGGGCCAGCAGTTCCAATATCTCTTGCTCCCTGGGCGTCAGCAGAATTTCTTTTTCCGGCTTCACCTGTAAAGAAGCAGAAAGCCTGTTCATCATATCGGGAATTAAACTGTCAGCTATCACCGGCCCGCCGGATTCCACTTTTTCCAGTATGGCAAACAGTTCGTCCTGCGGCGAATCCGTTGTCAAATATCCGTCAGCCTTGAGCGGCATCAGTTCAATAATTCTTTTGGCATTATAACTGCTTCCCAAAATAATTACCCGGCCGCCGCCCCTATTTGCCAGAAGGAGTAACTCTTGAATTTCATAATCCGGCAACTCCGCGTCAATGATGAACCAGGTATTTTCTTCAAGGGCGCCGGCTTTTAACCGGCTTTCACTGAAGCAAACGCTTCCATTAATTTCCCGAAACCGGTTACTGCCTGATAATAAATGGCTCAAGGCCTGTCGTAAAAGCGTCTGCCGGCTGATTATATACAGGGCGGGTTTTATCATTATAATCCCCCCTAAGCCTTAAGGGCCAACCAGATGTTGTTAGCTGCCGCTTCAATAAATTCTTCCAGCGGATGTTCGATTAACCCGTCCAGTCTGAGTTCAATCATCCTCATAAGGGTACCTGAAATAATGGCTGAAGCAAGACACGGATTCATGGTTTTAATTTCGCCCGCTTCCATTCCCTGTTCGACCATTTCCCTCGTAGCTTGCAAACCTTCTTCGGAACATACGGTCAGGTTCCTCACCAGTATTTCCTTCGGTCGCCCGTAGAGCAGATATTGGACCATGACCGGGTCCTGTTCAGTCCACCGGAACATTAAGCTTGTATAAGCCCGGATTTTTGCATAAGTTGATTTTTGCGTTCTAACCTGTTCATTAAAATTTGCGAGAAATTGCTGCACGGCAGTTTTATGAATTTCCCTGGCCAGTTCCTCCTTGCTGGAATAATGATGATATATAGCCCCCGTGCTAACTCCCGCCTCTTTTACAATGTCGGGAATACTGGTACTGTGGTATCCCTTTTCTACAAAAAGCCTTTGGGCAGCTTTGAAAATCTTATCCTTCAGCTCTGTGCCGGCCTGTCTCTTTTCCGCTTTTAAAACAGTTTCCCTTACCAAAGCCATCCCCTCCATACCGACCGAACGTTCTTTCTTTTATTATAACACATTTCCCTTAAAGTTACCAAACGGAAAATTTTAACCATAATATCAGAGCGGATATGACCGTTTGCGGAGGGCTTCCCCTGGGCGGCATCGTCAGGAATCTAGCTGTAAAGTGGAGAGCAGCAAACCGGGGAGTCCCCGCATGTCCGCAGACGGCGAGGGCCGCCGGGAAGTTTCGCTGGCAGTAATAGCGAAACGGGAGGCGGCCATCATATAAGGAATACCCGGTGAGCCGTCAAGTTCGGGGATACCGGCTTGCTGCCGGAGCTTAACAGCTTAGATGACTGGATGTCGCCCTGGGAAACCGGAGTAAACGGTCATACCCGCGGTAGCAATACAGTGAACTAAAAATTGAATCACTTCATGGTATCGCTGCCCATGGCCTGGCGGAAAATCCTGGTCAGCCGGACCAAAGGTACGGTTCCGGAATCAATAATATCTTTCAGGACATTACCGGCGCCCACCGACGGAAGCTGGTCCACATCACCCACAAGAATGACGACAGTTTCATTGGATACCGCTTTCAGTAAATTGTACATCAGGATAATATCAACATTGGCCGCCCTCCCGGTGGGGGCTGCCAGTATACATGAAGCGCCCAGTTTCTGAAATACCCTGATGATGGCAAGAGTGGCAGTGGTTTTCCCGGTTCCGGGACCGCCTGTCAGGACCATGAATTTGGATGTAACCGCTGTCTTGATAGCTTCCAACTGGACTTCATCATAAGTGATACCGCATTCCGCCTGCACCTCTTTGATGACCCGTTCTATATCCACTGCCCGTTTGGGGGCCTGAACGGCCAGGATTTCTTTGATTCTTTTGGCAGTGCCGGTTTCGCTGAAATAGAACGGCGGAAGATAAACAGCGTTGTTTTCATCGGGAATAACCCACTTTTCCTCGACCATCCTGTCAATGGTAGATTCAACCAGTGACTCCTCAAGTTCCAGCATCTTGACCGTTTCGGACACCAGTTGCTCCCGTACGGCAAAGCAGTGTCCTTCATTGGCCAGTTCGTTCAAAACATAGATAAGCCCTGAGCGGCAGCGCTCATAAGAGTTCTTGTCAAAGCCGAGCTGCCGGGCAATCTTGTCGGCTGTTTTAAAGCCGATACCCCAGATATCATCTGCCAGACGGTAGGGATTGGTTTTGACGATATTGATACTTTCGTTCCCATAGGTTTTATATATCTTCACAGCATAAGAGGCTGATACCCCGCGGCTCTGTAAGAACAGCATCACATTCTTGATTTCCTTCTGTTCCTGCCATGCTTTTTTGATCATTTCCACCCGTTTTTGTCCGATGCCTTCTACCTCAAGCAGGCGGTCGGCCTGTTCCTCTATCACTCTCAGGGTGTCTTCCCGGAAATGATTTACGATTCTGCGGGCATAAACCGGTCCGATACCTTTGATCAGGCCGCTGCCCAGGTATTTTTCAATCCCGGCAACAGTAGCGGGAACCGTCTCCAGGTAGTCGTGGACATTGAATTGCTTTCCGTATTTGCTGTCGTGTTTCCATTCGCCTTTAAGGCGCAGGACGGTTCCCACACTGACAGCGGCAAGGTTACCGACAACGGTTATCAGGCCGTGAAAGCCCTTGGACCTGATCTTGATGACGCTAAAGAACGGTAAAAAGCTGTATATTGCCCACACACAAGGTAACGATAGCTTGTTTCAATTTTAATAACAGAGGACAAGGGCGCTCCAATCAACGGGAATTCCATAAGATCTCTGAATCGTTTGGTGATTTTGGCCAGCATATTCGTTGCTGCTGTAGGATTACCTAATTCCTCGGAGATATATTCTTTGATCTCGAGCATATCCTTTTGCGCTTTGGGCGAGATTTTAAGATTAACCATTCGTTACCCCCAGGGATGCTTCCAGTTCATCAATGGTTAGCCATCCATTTTCCCGCCCCGCCTTTTCACCTTTAGCCAGTTCAGTAAGCAATTTTAATTTTGCCTGCATTTTTTCATATTCCTGCATATCCATAACCACATAGCGGCCACGGCCATTTTTTGTTAAAAAGACCGGGGAACCCTCCTCTATGCAACGCAACACTTCATTGTAATTCCTTAAATCGGAAATCGGCTTAATGTTAGGCATAATAAATCTCCTTTCCTTTTTGCTGTTATTATTATAGCAATATTCTTCGTAAAATACAACAGCGGCAACAAAGAGGATACTGTCAAGTTTTTTTGGGTAACCTCATCTTCATTTTTTAGTTCACCGTAGTTCCATCGCGGGTATGACCGGTTAGTTCCCCGTCCACGGAAACATATCCATTTCCCCCCAAAAAACCATAAAGCCTCGCGGCGCAAGGCTTTATGGGCTGTCGCTTTTTCCTCGGAATTAACTTTCACTACAATGGGGCGTTGTTCTGAACCAAGCGGTAACATAATGCATCCTCCTCCTTTTATTATCGTGTTTCCAGCATACCCGGATATCATAAAATGAAAACGCAAACCAATACATACCATATGTGTTAAACTGGCTTGTTTTACATGGTTGACCGGTGCATTGACACTATTAGAAATAAAGTATATACTATGTATATACACGATGGGCTCTATAATCTATTACTCGGAGTTGGTTTATTATGATGGCAAAAATTCAAAAATGGGGTAACAGTCAGGGAATCAGAATTCCCAAACAGCTTCTTGCCATTGCTTCTATTAAGGAAGACGACGAAGTTGAATTAATTGCGGAGTACGGCAAAATAATTATCCGCCGTGCCAGGAAAAAGGAAAAAAAATACACCATTCAAGAACTCTTTGCAGATTATAAAGCTGAACATACTCCCGAAGAAGAGGAATGGGGTCCGCCGGTGGGCAGGGAGGAGTGGTAAGATGACAACTTATACTCCGGCCCAAGGGGACATTATATGGTTAAATTTCACTCCTCAGTCGGGACACGAACAGATGGGAAAAAAGCCCGCTTTGGTAATTAGCAATGACTTCTTCAACAAACAGACCGGCCTTACAATAGTATGCCCTATTACATCCACAAAAAGAAATTACCCCCTTCACGTGAAAACTGAAGGATGCAAAAAAATTTCCGGCTACATCATGGTGGAGCAAGTAAAAGCTGTCGACTATACCTCCCGGAAGGCCCGGTTTATTGAAAAAGCCCCCGCTGAAGTTCTCGCAGAGGTTCTGGCAAGGCATTCTGCGTGTTTTTAATAATACTCCCTTTGTTTTAGGATGCATTTTGTTTTAACTGACTTCTACAGTTATTAATTTTTGCCGTAGCCTCATATAATATTACAGCCTCATATTATATACGGCGAGGTGGTACCATGATGAAAATCAAGTTTGAAGGAAAAATAAAAATTAAAAAACAGGTCAGTGCGAAAACTCTGTTGTGCCTCTTGAAATACCTGATTGATGAAGAAGGATTTGAGGTAAAAGAGTATAAATCCGATGAAGTCAAACTCGTTAAAACAGAAATTTTGAACGAAAAATCCAAAGCAGGTCCTGCCCTGTCAGCAAAAGAGCCGGAAGCCGAAATAAAAACAGAAATAAAAACAGAAATAAAAACAGAAATAGAAATAGAGGCCTCCGACACCGCATTTGAAATAGAAGTGGAGTCAAGTAACTGGGAAAAAATCAAAGATTTAACTTCCAGAATAGCCGTCAACTTAAAGTCTTTCGAAAAGTAAAGTATTCAGCATTCTATAGTTGCAGGTAGCCGTGAAGGGTGGGTGGGGTTCTCCACTACCAAGGAGCTTTATGCTGGAGAATGGCGGCAGGGTAGGAAGGTGTCTCCGCTACCCGGGAGCTTGGTGCTGCAAACCCTTGCCGTTCAGGCAGCGTTCCCGAACTCAATGGCTTATATTGCAGTTTCGGCGGAAA
>NZ_LGTE01000032.1 GCF_001263415.1 Thermincola ferriacetica | reverse complement strand
GGCTACCCCGGAGCTTTGTGCTGGAGAATGGCGGCAGGGTAGGAGGGTGTCTCCGCTACCTGGGAACTTGGTGCTGCAAAACCTTGGTTGCAGCCACACTGCGGCTTTCGAGGCCGCTGCGCCGGTGAAAAACCGTTGCTTTGAGGCTACGGGCAGAGACAGTGTAAACTCCGTTCGGTTGGCTGCTGATTATTTGCAGACTATCAAATGACTGCCAGATAAAAGGCTGCTTATATCAGTACAAGGCAGGTTAGGTGGGGTGTCAAGGCTACCGTTTGGGAGCGACTGCGCCCGCAAAACCGCAGCAAAGCAGGCAGGGGGTCCCCGCATGTTCGAAGATGGCGAAGGCCGCCGGGAAGTCCGGCACGCAACGCAGGTTGCGTAACCGGACGGAAGGCGGCCTGGCTTATAAGAAATACACTATGAGCCATCGAGTTCGGGAACACTGCCTGCTAGGCCAGGTTTTGCAGCACAAAGCTCCCGGGTAGCCGGGCACCCCACCTTTCCTGCCGTAAACACAGCCTGCCGCAGCCGCAACCGCAGGAAGGCGTAACCTCGGAGCAACGGTTGTTCCACCGGCACAGCGGCATAAAATAAAAAATTTCAGCCTTATTATCGCTGAATAATTCCTCCCTGTCCTCGTCGTCATTCCGAATCTCCAGGAGGTCCTTGTATAAGCTGTCCCGGTCCTTCAGGCAACCCGCAACTTTTTTTATAACACCGCCCGGTCAGGTCTTTTGTAAGGCTTGATAGTTACTTTTCCATCCCTGATGGAAAATTCTATATGGTCTCCTGCTTTTACCCCAAAAGTTTCAACTACATTCTTTGGTAATGAAACCACATAGCTGTTACCGCTCTTAAATACTCTTCTGATCTCCATTTATCCAAACCTCCATGTATAGACCATCTATACATATTATAGCGCTTTGAAAAAAATAATTAAACAACTAATTGACTTTTCTGTGTAAAAGTTCAATAGCCAGGCGGGCGTTTTCCAGGGCAGCTTCTCTCAAGCCTCGGCTGAATTCAGCCAATTGTCCGGAAACGGCTTCCCTGTTCCGAAGTATATAGTCTATAAGCCTGATCAAAGTTTCACTGCTGACGGAATCAACGCTTCCCGCCGAAAAACAGCCAGGGCTTTGCAGGAACTTATCCACTTTGGGGTCATAGCTGATACCGATCACCGGGACACCTTGCACAGCCCCGAAAATTAGGGCGTGCAGCCGCATGGCAATAACCAGTTCCAGCTTTCCGGTCAGGGCCATTAACCGGTCGGGCCCCAGGCTCCTGTCAAGCAAAACAGATTTATTCCCCAGTCGTTTGTGCAATTCTTTTGCCGCCGGTAAATCAACAGGATAATGCATGGGAATAATAACCACCTGCCGGCCCAGGCTCAGCAGGTAACCGGCTGCTTCAGCAAGTGCGTTGAGTGAACTTTCATAGTTGGGCCATGGCCGGATAGCTATGCCTACGAGAGGCCCGTTCTTTAAATCAATGCCAAATCCGGCCAGAACCCTTTCGCCCGGCTCCGCTTCTCCGGCGCCGCCCAGGCCAAAAACGGGATCCGCCGTCACTTTGACGACAGGTTTCCGGACCCCGATCTCTTTCAGCAGTTCTGCCGATTCCCTGTCCCGCAGCGTGATCAGGTCCACCTTGTTCACAATATGCTTAATCAGGGTGCGGCCCAACTTTTTATTGACCGGGCCTACCCCCTGGGCATAAAACATGACCGGCTTGCCCAGAGCCTTCGCCATAGCGACAATCCCCAGGTAATAGGGGATGGTCAGAGGGCCCGTTACATCCTGCAGCAGGCTGCCGCCGCCGCTTATTAACAGGTCCGTGTTTCTGATGGCCGCCACTATTTCCCGCAGGTTGGTCCGGCTTACCGCAGCCACACCGAGGCTGCGGCCCGTTTTTTCCGGTTGTGCGGAAAGGACTGTGATGTGTATTTTATTATCACAACTGCGCAGGGCATCGACTATGGCTTTGAGCAATGCTTCATCCCCGACATTGTCATAACCATAGTAGCCGGAAATAACTACTTTCTTCATTATAAAAAATTCCTTTCCTATCTTAAATCTGCCTCAATTTCCCTCATTAAATACTGCAGTTCCTCTTCATCCACAATAAAATAACTGGCGCCGTGTATGTAACTGGGCTTCCCGGGGAGCTGGTGAAACTGCACATCTGCCGCCTTCATCGAATGAAAGTTTTCGGCCAGAGATAAAAGGTCTGCTACTGACATATCGGTTTTAACATTTTCCTTTAATTGTTCAATAATATCCGGCAGCTTCAATAATGTTCCCAGCCGCAAATGCTGTTCGATGAGCGCCTTTAAAAACTTCTGCTGCCGTTCGATACGCCCCAGGTCGCCCCTGCCGTCACTGCGGTACCGAACGTAGCCCAAAGCGTCATGCCCGTCCAGCACCTGCCGGCCTTTTTTCACGTCTATATCTTCTGGAGGGTAATACATCCTTTGTTCCACATCTATCTCTACTCCCCCCAGCAGGTCAATAATATTTGCAAAACCGGTGAAGTTGGTTTCCAGGTAATTATGTATTTTGATACCTAATAAATTTTCTATGGTACCTTTAACCAGCTTTATCCCGCCGTTTGAGTGGGCATGGTTAAGTTTTGTCTTATGTTTGAACCCCTCTATTTTTACCCGGGAATCCCGCGGCAGAGAAATAAAATGGGCCTTTTTCGTTTTTAGGTTAAGCATCGCCACAATTATCGTATCGGACCGGGAAGGTTCATTTTCCCTTTGATCTGTGCCCATAATCAGTATATTTTTGACCGGATCTGCCGGTTTAGCCAGGGCCTCCGGCCTTTTTTCAATACTGTCTCCGGCAAAAGTTGCCCCGATTCGCCACGCCAGAAAATCCCTGGCCCGGTCCCCGTAACTATACACTGAATAAACCCCAAGCCCTATAAAAGCAAAAACGAGAAACAGTCGGAACACCAGTCTCCTTTTGTTTAGCCGCCTGATTTTTAACCTTTCTACCCTGGTAGCGGCAGCGTAATACTCCTGGTCAAATCGGTAAAAGTCCATGGTTATGTACTCCTTAAAGCAACAAAATATAACACATTTTTAATGAATTCGAGAATTTTTGGCCGTTTCCTGTTTCACTTTTTAAATTTCCCTCATTTCGGCCGCATCATTTTCTGGATATTTAGGAAAAAAAATTGGCTTCAGGTATACCTGAAACCAATCAACTGCTTTTAAAATATCTCCATGGAGATTATTTTCTCCTGGCCGGGTCCAGGCTTAAGGCCAGGAAAACACAAACCTCTGCCCGGCTGACCTTGTTGGCGGGCCGGAAGGTACCGTCTTCATACCCTCTTGATATACCGTTATCGGCCACCCGCATTATTAAATCGTAAGCCCAATACCCCGGCTGCACGTCGGAAAACCGGGCAGCCTTGTTCAGGCGTTCCAGATTGAATGCCCTTACCAGCATGGCCGCCATTTCGCCCCTGGTAACGCTGTCGTTCGGCCGGAATTTTCCGTCATTACCCGAAATAATACCGGCTTTTTGGGCCACGGCTATATGACTGTAAGCCCAATGAGATGCCGGAACATCTGTAAACTCAGCTTTGACACCCGTCGTTGGCAGTTGCAGGGCATTAACTATCATTACCGCCAACTGGGCCCTGGTAGTTTGGCTGCCGGGGGCAAATTTACCGGCCCCCACGCCTTTGACAATGTTTTTGTTCACCATATAAGTAATGCTGTCATAGGCCCAATGGGTAGTCGGCACGTCGTCGAACTTAACGGCCCTTTGAGCTTTTAATGCGGCCACTTCCGCTGCCAACCTACTGATTTCGTCACGCAGCGGCTGCAGCGCTTTTTCCACATAGCTCCTGGAAACCACGGGATTATTTACACTGCCCGGAGGAGCAGTGGCAGCCTGAACAATCTGCGCTGCCAAAAAACCTGCCAACAAGGGCAATAAGACCAGATATTTAAGGCGGATCCTCAACATATCACTTCCTTTAGTCGCTTCTATTCCGGCAAAACGTCTGGTTAAACGTTCTTATTTCTTCTTAAGCTGCTCAACTTCTGCCTTTAAGTCATTTAACTGGTTCTGCAGTTTGTTCAGTTGGGCATCAACATAACTTTTCGTTACCAAAGGGTCGCTGGAAGAACCCGGCCCGCTGATAGCTGCGTTAACCGCGTTTCCCAAGACGAAACCTAACACAGTCAATATAATTACGCTGGTGAGAATAATGATTTTCCCCTTATTCATTTTCCTACCTCCTTTGGTTAATTTTACATTCGGCAGCGCCCGGGCCAAATCCTGCCCTGGCTATAAAAAAAAACGAGCTAAATCGACTCGTCTCTCTGTATTATTGATTGGTCAAGTCATATAAAATGTTCTGCCAGGTATCGGCGGCCACCAATTGGCGGCGTTTCCCTTCTGAACATATTTCACGCCCGGGCAGGGCTTGCTTGCGCATGTTGTTTATATCCATTTGTCTTGTATATTGCAGTAACTGTAGTACCTGTTGAACGGATATATCACTTTCCACGTGTTGTTTGAATACTTTGACGATAGCCGGAAATTTGACCAAAGTTGTAGGTTTGATAGCCTGTTTGGCTACAGCACGCACAATTCTTTCGTCATTTGGCCGTAGCCCTTTGGCCGATTCTTCCAGGACCTTCGCCATGGCAATCCTTTCATTTCCTAACTGCAAAGGCCCAAGGATATCACTTATTTCATACAAAGCTTCATTGTTTATGTGTACATAATTATCTATCTCTGTTTCCAGACGGTTTTCTAACCGTTTAATCATGCCTACTTTTCCCTCGGCTGCATAAATATCCTGGAGAGTCTCCCCGTTTTCTCCCAGGACAGTACCGAGAGGTATCACTACCAAAGCCGGTCGTCTACTGGTTTTATTCAGGGTCATTATAGATACAACCTTTAAATTGGCCTTGTCCGTCCAGATGTATAAAATATTTATTGCGTTTAAAGCCTTATTCAGGTGGCGAAAGGATACGTCTTCCCTCAATGCCCTATTTTCTTTATCTGAATTTTTCTCTTTATCTGAGCCGTCTGATCCCGGCTTTTCGGGGTCCGGGACCGTCCGCAGCCAATGCCCGGGTAAAGGCTTTTTCTCTGTAACGGCGGCCCGTGACGATATCCTGGGTTCATAGCGCAACTTTTCATCTATGTAATAAACCGTTGTCGTGGCAACAAAGGCCAACAAGCCGATAATCACCAAAAGCCTGGTACACATTTGCCTGGTTCTGCCCATTTGAAACACTTTATATTTCCCCGCTTTCAGCTCATATTTGCAACAACCTCATATTAGTATTGGAAAAATGTAAAAAAAATATGCCGGTTCTCCCGGCATATTTTTTATCTTTTACTTTGACCTTCTTCTTTATCGTCCTTCGGCAGCCCCGCTAGCTGTTCGTAAATTACATCGCCCAGCCCGCCCGCTCCGTTCAGGGCTGCCTGAATGCTGACTTCCTGATCAAACATGCTTTGGAAAAGCTCTGTACCAAAGCTTTTCTCGCCAAAGATTTCTGTACTGGGCACGGTCTTGCGCATGGCTGAAAACATTTGGTATAAAAGCAGTGCTTCCAATTGCTGGGCGGCTTCCCTGATTTGTTTGTCGCCACCGGCCGACTGGGCCTTTTCCAGGACCTGGGCAAAATTCGGCCGTTCCGGTTCAGGCAGGGCCCGACGGCTATCCTTGATAGGAATTGAGGTAAGCAGGTTATTATCTATTCTCACCCTTTGTCACCTACCGCTTGAGTAGTTGATTGGCCATCCCCAGCATTTCATCTGAAGTCCTGATGGACCTGGAGCTCAATTCGTAGGCCCGGTTGGCAATGATCATGTTGACCATTTCTTCCGCCACCTCCACATTGGAGCCTTCCAATGCTGAACTCCTCAGTGTATAATCGGCTGGTCCCGCTACAGTGGCTGCGCCGGAATTCACCGATTCGGCATACATATTCGAGCCAATTTTATTTAACCCGGCTGGGTTGACAAACTTGACCAGCCGTAGCTTGCCCACCTGTACTGCAGCCGTAAGGTTACCCTCCTTGTCAAGGGTCACAGACCCATCGGCCAACCGGAGATAAACTTCCGGCACAATGGGGTACCCCTTCTCCGTAATCAGCCTGCCGTTCTTATCAACGCTGACCTGAGTTTCCTTGGTGTAAGCCACCTTCCCGTCGGGCAGTAAAACTTGAAAATAAAGGTCCCTTCCTTCCTTATTGTTCTGTTCTGCAGGCAAAGCCTTGCCGGACTCCCTGGTCGGCCGGAAATAACCGTCTTCTACTTTTTCCAGTTTATTTGCCGCCTCGAAAACAAATCCGGGTATTCTGCCCACTGCTTGTTGTTCCAAAATGGCTCCCGCGTTGTCTATCTTCAAAGATTGCGGGCTGTCAAAGGTCAGGGGGTTAAGGTTTTCATCAAGGACCTTGGACCCGTCAGCCGTTACCAGTGTTCCCTTTGCGTCCAGTTTAAAAGAGCCGTCCCTGGTATAAGCAAGGCTGCCGTCCGGGCGCCTTACTGCAAAGAAGGCATTCCCTTCAATGGCGAGGTCCAACGGGTTATCAGTCTGTTGAATTATGCCCTGTCCAAAGATAACCGGCGTACCCGCCGGCCGGACACCGTTACCCGTCTGGAATCCGGTGGGAATGATTTCTCCCCGCAAAGTCTTTTTGCCGGGAGCGCGCATTTCAGAATAAAGCAAGTCCTGAAACTCTACTCTGGACTTTTTATAGCCGGTAGTGTTCACGTTGGCCAGGTTATTGGCTATAGAGTCCATAGCCAACTGCTGGCCCAGCATACCGGAGCTTGCTGACCATAACGCCTGTAACATTATTTATTCCTCCCGTAATTTCCCTTTGCCGCCTCAGTCGGTCAGCGGCAGGAGAGGCTTCCGCGCTGCGGTCCGGCCTCTTTAATTTTACCTGATACTACCCATCTTTTAAATCATCTTAATTTCGCCTGTTCCTATCCATCTTAACTAATGACCTACTTAAACCTGGCAACGTCGTTGATTGCCTGGCCCAGGGTCTGGTCGTGGGCCTGAATCATCTTTTGGTTGGCCTCGTAAGCACGCATAATTGTAATCAGGTCAACCATTTCTTGCACGGGATTCACATTGGAGGTTTCCAATGCCTTTTGCATGATCTGACCGTTAAAACCGGCCACAGGTTGTCCACCCGCAAAAAGGCTGTCACCCTGTTTCACCAACCGGTTGGGGTCATTAAAGGAAACAATTCGTAAAGTGTCAATTACCTGTCCATTGGCCGAAATGTTGCCCTGCTTGTCCACCACTATATCATTATTTCCTATACGGATGCGGCCCCTTTGGCCCAAGACATAATTGCCCTCGGAGGTAACAAGGTACCCTTCGCTGTCCAGAGTGAAAGCGCCGTTTCTGGTGTAGCGTTCTCCGGCGGGTGTTTGTATCACAAAGTATCCATCCCCGCTAATAGCCATATCCAGTGGGTTGGTAGTCTCTTTCAGTTGTCCCTGGGTATGTATGGTGATAACTTCATCAACAATGACTCCCGTCCCCAACCACCCAACTTTTTCAGGCTTTAACTGCGCCGGATTGTCCGGTTTTTCCATGCGCTGAATCAACATTTCAGGAAATGACTTAAACACCGCAGTATCCTTTTTGTAACCGGTAGTATTTACATTAGCCAGGTTATTAGCCGCCACATCGTTTCTGGCTGATTCCGCCAGCATACCGGCAGCCGACGTGTAGAGACCCCTGATCATTATCCTTCACCTCCTTTTTTGACCGGTTTATTATTTGGCTCACTAAAGCGCTTAATCTAAATTAAACCAGTGGTCCGAAATATTTAAACTACCTTTTTTGTACCACGGTTATTTACTGATAATACATTAATCATATTTAGGGCCTTTCCTGTCCCCAATGCTACGCAGGACAGGGGATCATCAGCCACATATACAGGCAGCCCCGTCTCCTTACTCAGCAAAGTATCCAGGCCGTTCAGCAGCGAGCCTCCTCCGGTCATACAAATACCTTTATTTATAATATCTGCGGAGAGTTCCGGAGGAGTTCTTTCCAGGACTTCCTTAACGGCGCTGACAACAGATTCGATAACTTCCTGCATTGCCTCGTAGGTCTGCTGGCTGGAAACTTTAACGGTCTTAGGCAAACCTGTAACCAGGTCCCTACCCCTGATATCCGTAACGGTATTTTCCGTTTTACCCTGCGGATAGGCAGTACCGACTGTCATCTTCAATTCTTCGGCCGTTCTCTCACCGATCATCAGGTTAAATTCCCTTCTGATATAGCGGACAATAGCCTCATCAAACTTGTCCCCACCTACCCTGAGGGACTCACTGGTTACTATTCCGCCCAGGGAGAGCACTGCAATATCAGTGGTACCTCCGCCAATATCTACAACCATGCTGCCGCTGGCTTCGGAAATCTCCAGGCCCGCACCCAAAGCTGCGGCAAGAGGTTCTTCGATCAGGTGGGCTTGTCTGGCTCCAGCCTGCAGCGCGGCCTGTCGAACAGCCCTTTCCTCCACCCCGGTTACACCGGACGGAATGCAGACCATAATCCGGGGGCGAAAGAAAAAACTCCGCCCACAGGCCTTATTTATAAAATATTTAAGCATTTTTTCCGTTACATCGTAGTCAGCTATTACACCTTCTCTAAGCGGCCGGGTTGCTACAATATTACCGGGCGTGCGGCCCAGCATTTTCCGGGCTTCTTCTCCGACAGCAATGATACGGCCCGTCAATTTATCTATGGCCACCACAGAGGGTTCCCGCAATACAATTCCTTTTCCTTTTACAAATACAAGAACGTTAGCCGTTCCTAAATCTACGCCAATATCTGTACCAAAGAAAAACATTTATTTAATTCCCCTTTCAAACGTAACTGAGTCTAGGTATAATAGCCCAAAGTGGTAATAATTACCCTGAAAATTATAATTCTACGTATTTAGGGGAATTCCTTTTTTTTCTTGTCTATTCCACCATTTCCTGATATTTTTTTCGGGTTGCTTCTCCACCGCGGAGATGACGCTCTGCTTTGTTAAACTCCAGTATTTCCCTTATCTTTTGCGCCAGCTTCTTATTTATCATCGGCAGCCTTTCCGTCATATCCTTATGTACGGTACTTTTGCTGACTCCAAATACAGCAGCAGCTTGCCTGACCGTTGCCTTTGTATCCATGATATAATTGCTTATATCAAGTACGCGTTTCCGAATATAATCTTGCATTAATCTACCTCCCCGCAATTTACTAATAAATATATATGCGGAGGAGTGTAATAAATGCCGAAAAAGTATGGTCTTCCGTTACTTTGGCACAAATTTCACAAGACTGCTGATTTGTGTTCCTTTATAGTAATAAGCAAGAATTTCCCGGTAGTTTTTCCCTGCTTTGGCCATGCCGTTGGCGCCGTATTGACACATGCCAACTCCATGTCCTTTGCCCTTAGTTGTAAATGTAACTTTGTCGCCTTTTATTTCCCACGAAAAGACAGATGATGCAAGACCTAATTTGGTCCGAAAGGCGTTGCCGGAAATAACTTCACTCCCTGATTTTACTGAAATTAGGCGTTTGTTTTTTGAATAGATCCCGTTTTTCAATAAAGGGATTATTGCTTCAACTTTACCGGGCAGGTTTAATAAGGCTGCGAACTCTTTTACCGAAACAGTAGTCTTATTAATTAATCCCGGTTTTGTGAGGTCGTCCCATTGGCACTTTACGGCCTGCAAATATGGTATGTCATATTTCCACACGTTTCCCGATTTTTCTGTTCCCGCCCCTCCGCAGGACCCGTGGTAAACAGGGTCAGCTAATTGGTTGTTATAGACGAGAACTTTTCCTTTTGTTTCCTGCACTGCTTTTTTTATTTTATAAATGTATAAAGGATACTTGAACATACCCCACTTCTTTTTTAATTCCTCACTGGAAAACCAGGCCTGACAGTGGGTTGGGCGGTCGCACAATTTGGCCCCCTGAGTACCTGGATGTAAATCCGGATCAACCATCAGCATTCTCCTGATTGTATATGTTCTTGCCGCAACAGCTTGCGCTTTTAAGGCTTCTGTTTCAAAATTTGCCGGCATTTCAGCGGCCACAACGCCGATGAGGTATTCTTCCAAAGGTATCGCCACCGTTTTTTTCCTGGCACTGATATAAACATTTACAGTTAAAGGTTTTCCTGCGTATTCATTGAGCAGCCCCCGCTCCATGTCGTGATTTGCCGCAGGCCAATTTATTACTGCCGGAATTAATACGGTAGCCAAAACAAACATAAATAATACTGCCCAAATCAGTTTTTTCATAGTCCCTCCCTTTTTTTGTCCATCTTATGTTTAAAAGTATGAAACAGGGCCGCTTCTTATGACCAAAAAAAAAACATGGTCCAAAGACCATGTTTTTTTGTTTTCTAAACTTCGTAGCCGGCTGCTTTGATACGGGCGATAGCCCTGCGTAAGGCCAGCTCAGCCCGAACGAGGTCAATATCGTGGGTCCGGCTGGCAAGTCTCTGTTCTGCTCTTTCTTTAGCCGCCCTGGCCCGTGCGACGTCAATTTCGTCGCCCCGCTCGGCTGTATCAGCCAGTACAACAAGTTTATTTTTGCTTACTTCCATAAAACCGCCACTAATAGCAAGTTTTATTTCTTTTTGATTTTGGATAACCTTCATAACCCCAATTTTGAGCGCTGCCACAATTGGGGCATGGTTGGCCAGGATACCGAGATAACCCTCTTCTCCGGGAACGACAACGAATTCCACCTCTTCTGAAAAAACGATGCGCTCCGGAGTAACTATCTCAACTTTTACCTGCTTGTCGGCCATAATTACTCACTTCCCTCTAGCTCTTTGGCCCTCGCTACAACCTCATCGATAGTCCCTGCCATCAGGAATGCTCCTTCAGGAATTGAGTCGTGTTTTCCTTCGACAATTTCTTTAAACCCACGGATAGTTTCTTTTAATGGAACATATTTACCTGGTGTTCCGGTAAAGGTTTCCGCAACGAAGAAGGGCTGCGACAAGAATCTCTGAATCTTTCTGGCCCGAGCAACAATAAGTTTATCTTCATCGGACAATTCGTCCATACCGAGAATCGCGATGATGTCCTGCAATTCTTTATATCTCTGGAGAATGTTCTGGACATCACGGGCTACCCGGTAATGTTCTTCGCCAACAATTCTCGGGTCAAGTACCCGGGAAGTGGAATCAAGGGGGTCCACAGCCGGGTAAATACCCAACTCGGCTATTTGCCGGGAAAGAACCGTTGTAGCGTCCAGGTGGGCAAATGCTGTGGCCGGAGCGGGGTCGGTCAGGTCATCGGCAGGCACGTAAATGGCCTGAACCGATGTGATGGAACCCTTTTTAGTTGATGTAATACGCTCCTGCAACTGACCCATTTCTGTGGCCAGTGTCGGCTGGTAACCAACCGCAGACGGCATCCGGCCCAGTAGCGCAGAAACCTCAGAACCGGCCTGGGTGAAACGGAAAATGTTGTCGATAAAGAGAAGAACGTCCTGTCCCTCTTCATCACGGAAAAATTCGGCTACAGTCAAGCCGGTCAAAGCAACCCGAAGACGGGCGCCCGGCGGTTCATTCATCTGACCGAACACCATTGCCGTCTTGTCAATAACTCCACCGGCAATCATTTCGTGGTAGAGGTCATTACCTTCGCGGGTACGCTCACCAACACCGGCAAAAACGGAGAATCCGCCGTGCTCATAAGCAATGTTCCGGATAAGCTCCATAATTAATACGGTTTTTCCAACACCGGCGCCACCGAAGAGCCCGATTTTACCACCCTTTGCGTAAGGAGCTAACAGGTCAACGACCTTTATACCCGTTTCCAGTATTTCTGTAGCGGTTTCTTGGTCTTCAAATGCAGGTGCGGGCCGGTGAATCGGATATTTGACATCTGACTCAATTGGCCCCTTATGGTCAATAGAATCCCCAAGGACGTTCATCAACCGGCCAAGAGCCGGACGTCCGACGGGAACGGTGATAGGTGCGCCGGTATCTATGGCCTTCATACCTCTGACAAGACCATCGGTTGAACTCATGGCAACACAACGACACATATTGTTACCGAGATGCTGCATGACTTCAAGAGTTACATTAATATCAACTGTAGATTTCTTTTCGTCCTGGTCAGCAGATCTAATGACAATGGCATTGTATATATTTGGCAGTTTACCGGGTTCGAACTCAATGTCTACGGCCGGTCCAACTACCTGTACTACTTTACCTACGTTCATGCCGCGTTTTCCCTCCTATTCTGGCAATTAATCCAGCGCGTTTGCTCCACCAACGATTTCGGAAATTTCCTTGGTGATGGCTGCTTGTCGCGCCCGGTTCAGGGACAAAGTAAGCTTGTCAATCATTTCTGTGGCGTTGTCTGTCGCCGAACCCATAGCCGTCATCCTGGCGCCGTGTTCACTGGCCTTAGCTTCCAGCAAGGCCCTATATACGGTTGTTTCCACATATTTGGGCAGTAATTCTCCTAACAATACATCCGGTGCCGGTTCATAAATATAATCCACCTGGCTCGTTCCTTCCTTTTCCTTCGGCGTTTCAACAGGAAGGAGCTTGATGGTTTTGGGCTTCTGGGTAATAGCAGAAACAAATTCTGTGAAAGTCAGGTAAACCTCGTCAACAACGCCTTTTACATAATAATCCATTAGGGTCTGGGCAATGTCTTTAGCCGTTGCAAATGGGATATCTTCCCCTAGCCCGATAAACTCGGATTTGATATCAAATCCGCGCCGCCGGAAATAATCCCTTCCCTTTCTGCCGATCGTAATCAGGCTTGCGCCTTGCATATTATTTAAATCCCGGTGGGCCATCCTTATAATGTTGGCATTGTAACCGCCACACAGACCCCGGTCTGCGGTAATAAGGACGTACCCGATACTTTTAGGCTCTCTCACCTCTAAAAGGGGATGAGAAACTCCCGAATTTGCCGCCGCTAACCTTGCCAGCACTTCTTGTATTTTGCCGGCAAAGGGTCTGGCCGCAATAACCCGTTCCTGAGCGCGGCGCAATTTTGCAGCAGCGACCATTTTCATAGCCTTGGTTATCTGCTGGGTACTCTTAACACTCTTAATCCTGCGCCTGATATCTCGCGCACTTGCCATGTGGACATCTCACCACCTTTTTTCTACGGCCTTACCTTAAATATCCGGATAAAAACCGCATTAGTGTACAGACTATAGATTAGAACATTTTCTTGAACTCAACAACTGCTGCCTTCAGTTTTTCAATCAACTCATCGCTGAGTACTTGTTTTTCGCGAATTTCTTTGCCGATTTCAGGCTTACTGGAATGCATGAATTTCAGGAAGTCTTCTTCAAACTTGCCGATTCTATCAACTTCCAAATCGTCCAAATATCCGTTAACGGCAGTAAACAGAACCATAACCTGGTCTTCTACCGGCATTGGTTTATATTGGTCCTGTTTCAAAATTACCATCATCCGCTCACCACGGGTCAGACGAGCCTGGGTTGCTTTGTCCAGGTCAGACCCGAACTGCGCGAAGGCGGCTAATTCCCGGTACTGCGCCAGGTCGATCCTCAGACGACCGGCAACTTGTTTCATAGCCTTGATCTGAGCGGCGCCACCAACCCGGGATACGGACAGACCAACGTGGATAGCCGGGCGCTGGCCGGCATAGAACAGGTCAGACTCCAGGAAAATCTGTCCGTCGGTAATGGAAATAACGTTTGTCGGAATATAAGCCGAAACGTCGCCGGCCTGTGTTTCAATGACCGGCAGAGCCGTCAGGGAACCGCCGCCGAGTTCATCGTTCAGCTTGGAAGCCCGTTCAAGCAAACGGGAGTGCAGATAGAAAACGTCGCCCGGATAAGCTTCGCGGCCCGGAGGACGGCGGAGCAACAGGGACATCTCCCGGTAAGCAGCAGCCTGTTTGGACAGGTCGTCGTAAATTATCAGCACATGCTTACCCTGAAACATGAATTCCTCGCCCATTGCGCAGCCGGCATATGGAGCTATAAAGAGCATTGGCGCCGGTTCACTGGCTGTTGCGGAAACAACGATGGTGTAATCCATAGCGCCGTGTTCCTCTAAAGTCTTCACAACACCGGCCACTGTAGAAGCCTTTTGCCCTATGGCTACGTAAATACAAATTACGTCTGTATCCTTTTGGTTAATGATGGTGTCAACGGCTATAGCAGTTTTACCTGTCTGGCGGTCACCGATTATAAGTTCCCGCTGTCCACGACCAATGGGAACCATGGAGTCAATAGCCTTAATACCGGTCTGTAACGGTTCATGAACGGATTTCCGTTCGATAACGCCCTCGGCCCGTTTCTCTACAGGACGGAACTTATCAGTGTTGATTGGACCTTTACCGTCAATCGGTTGACCCAGAGCATTTACAACCCTGCCTAATAAAGCATCACCTACAGGAACCTCGACGATCCGGCCTGTACGCTTAACGGGATCCCCCTCGCGAATCTGAGTATAAGGTCCTAAAATAACGCAACCGATATTGTCTTCTTCGAGGTTGAGGGCCATTCCGTAAATGCCACCGGGGAATTCCAGCATCTCACCCGCCATAGCCTCTTCAAGGCCATAAATACGGGCAATACCGTCTCCTACCTGAATAACTGTACCGACATCAGATATCTCGACCTCGGTGCGATAACGTTCGATTTGTTGTTTAATAATCGAACTGATTTCTTCCGGTCTCAATTTCATCTTAGTTCCTCACCCCTATCTCCTTGACTGAAATTTGCATCAGTTTTTCTTTTAATAGATCAAGTCTTCTAAGAATACTGCCGTCCATTACTTTGTCCCCGATGCGCACTACAACCCCACCAATCAGGTTGGGGTCTACTTCGTTGATAAATTTGATGTTTTTGCAGGTCGCTTTGCTCAATTTTTCCTGAATCGCGGCTAAATCTTTATCACCGAGAGGTTGTGCCGACTTTATGTAGGCTTCAGCAATATTTTTCGCTTCGTTTGCGAAACCTACAAACTGTTTGTAAATCTCTTCTATGTAAGGAGCCCGGTACTTCTCGGCAATAACTGCCAAGAAATTTAAAGTAATTTCCGACAATTCCTGGGAAAAAATATTACTAAGTATTTCTTTCTTTTCTTCCGGAGCCACCAGTTGATGGTCAAGAATCATCTTCAGCTCCGGGTTGCTGTTAATGGTCTCAATAACAAACCGAAGTTCTTCTTCAAGTTTGTCCAACTCATTTTTTTCCTGGGCAATAGCAAAAAAAGCCTGGGCATAACGGCGGGCAACAGCATTCTCTAACATTTTAAACCGCCCACCTCTTGTACAAAGTCTTTCACCAATTTTTCATGGTCCTCAACGCTTATAGCTTTACCCAGTACTTTTCCGGCCGCCATTACAGCTAGAGTTGCCACCTCGTCACGCAAGGCTGCAACAGCAGCATCCTTTTCCCTCGCAATCTCCTCCTGTGCTTTACGAATCGCCTTATTAGCTTCTTCCTGGGCATTGGCAACAATTTCTTTTTTCATCTCTTC
The DNA here is from genome assembly GCF_001263415.1 of Thermincola ferriacetica. Lineage (NCBI taxonomy): Bacteria > Bacillati > Bacillota > Clostridia > Eubacteriales > Thermincolaceae > Thermincola > Thermincola carboxydiphila. Next base: position 14,265 of record NZ_LGTE01000032.1, on the reverse strand, counting down.
GCCCAGTTGAGCAGCCTTGGCTATAATGTCCTGGGCCTCCTTTTTGGCCTCAGCAAGCCTGGTTTCATACTCCTTCCTCAGGGCTTCCGCCTCGGCTTTGGCTGTCTCTGCGCTGTTTATAGCGTCTTCTATGGATTTTTTACGGTCGTCCAGCATTTGCAGCATCGGCTTATACAACAGCTTGTTCAGGATAAAGAGCAGAATGAGGAAGTTGACTATTTGCCATACAAATTTCAGGGGCGCAAAACCCAAGCTTTCCAATAATGCCATATTGTACCAATTTACCCCCTCTCTATAACCTTAAAAACTTTGTTTTAGGCGAAAAGAGACCAAGGTTATACCTTCCCTGATCTCCTCGCCCTAGTCGATATAACAACCAACACATAACCGTGTTTTCATTAACCAATCTTACCTACTAACATGAATGCGATTAACAGACCGTAAATAGTTAAGGTCTCCATAAATGCTAAGGCAATGAACAGCAATGTTCTAATTGTACCACTTACTTCCGGTTGACGGGCAATACTTTCAAAAGCCTTACCGGATGCAATACCCTGACCGATACCGGCTCCTATAGCAGCAACACCGACTGCGAATGCGGCGCCAAGGGCGATAAGACCGTGAACTGTTGTCATTTATTTTCCCCCCCTTCCATGTTGAAAAGTTAACTTAACAAATTTTGTTTTGCTTAGTGATGTTCATCTGTAGCTCCCGCAATATATGTGGTAGCTAACAATGTAAAAACGAAAGCCTGAATTGCTCCCGTCAGAACACCCAAGAGCATCATTGGTACCGGCACCAAAACAGGCACCATTTCTGACAATTTGGCGATAATCATTTCCTCCCCGAAAATGTTACCGTATAGACGAAGGGAGAGAGATACCGGTCTAACCAGCTCTTCTATAATGTTCAGGATGAATAGGAAAGCCATTGGCTGAAAGAAATGCTTAAAAAATCCAATTCCTTTTGCCCGTATGCCAAAATAAAATACCGATAAGAAAACTAAAATTGCCAGACCTGCAGTAATACTGATGTTGTTGGTCGGAGGCACAAAACCGGGTATCATTGCCGCCCCCGGAAGCAAACCGGAGTAATTGGAGAGAAGTATGTAAAGAAAACACGTTGCCAGAAACGGCCCATATTTTCTTGCCCTTTCTTCGCCCATGATGCCGCCAAAGAACCCGAATAATCCCTCCACAACAAACTCCATTACATTCTGAAGGCCTTGCGGTAATTTCTTCATATTTCTGGTTGCCAGGTAAGATAAAATTCCAAGCAAAAGAATAATTGCCCAGGACGTAATTACAAAGTGGGGTATTTCTATGCCACCCACATGGGCAAAAGGTTCCGGAAGTCCATGACCACCTTCTGCTGACACATTTCCACCTCCTTCGCGAAGCTAAGCTTCCAAATTTTCATATTAGTTTTTAATTTATGCGCTTCGTTGCAGCAAAATTTTTTCTCATAATTTGAGCTTATCGTCCGGTTCCTTGAATTCCTGGTTCTTAAATCTTTCGTCAAAATCCAGACCGGGGAACCTGAGACCGTCATCCCGCTTTTTTCCAGTTAAAGGAGCCTTATCAGCAGGGGTGGCATTACACCACCATTCTTCCTTGGTATTTATAACGACAAACACTCCCATCACTATTTTGGGCAGCAATATCCCAAAAAAACTGCCTACTCCGAATTGAAAACCCGCCTTCGGGATAACGAGATACATAATAATAACCATGATCCAAAAACGTATATGGTAACTGGCAAAGCTTAATACCTTTGCCAGGTCCGGCAGGGCAGACTTAAAAGCCTTATTCAGGATTATACTAACTACACGATAATTCAGAATCATCAAGCCTACGCCAAAGGCCAGTCCGTATGCAAATGACCTAAAACCCGCAAAGTATGTAATGCCTTCGATAAATATGGCTATTATAAAGGTCCATTTGGTAATGCCGCGCTGAACTTCGGGTGTATCAATCGCCATAATTCAGTCCCCTCCTTTTCTAGGAAAGGCCAGGTCATATAGCGATTTGATACCGGCCGCGGTCCCCAGGAGAAACATTATTATTGTCAGCCACGGTTTGGTGCCAAATCGGCTATCCAGCCAATCACCCAAAAAGTAACCAACGGCTACCGACGCAGCCATTGTAGCGCCGGCAGACATAACCAACCCCAGCAACCTGTAGCCCTGGATTCTTTTATCATCATCCCCCATGGTAACACCTCTTAAACGGGGATTAGGCAATCAATAAATTATATGATTTCACTAAATTAATCATGTTATTCATGAAAATATTTCGCAAAATTTCAAAATTTTGCGAAATCCCAGGACTTACAAAAAGACATAAGCACTTTCCGCCTGACTTAAAGCCTACAGCGGCAGTTTATGTCCTTGTACGAAAACTTATAACGCTCTTTATATTCTATCTTTTTTTACAAAATCCTTTTTTTTAAAGAATTTTTTTTGGCTTTTTCCAGCAAAAATCCCTTTGACCGATTATTTAAGCTGATTAAAATCGGCAGGCTTGGCTTCCTGCAGCCCGAAATAGTAAAGCAGGGCCTCACTTATTCTTTGGGAAGCCTGCCCATCCCCATACGGGTTCACAGCATTAGCCATCCTCCCATAGGCATCCGCATCAGTCAAAAGCCTGTTGCAGGTTTCCACTATTTTATCTTTATCAGTACCTACCATAACTACTGTACCCGCTTCTACCGCCTCCGGGCGTTCAGTGGTATCCCTGAGAACCAAAACGGGCTTGCCGAGGGAAGGAGCTTCTTCCTGCAGTCCCCCGGAATCGGTGAGAACCAAATAGGATTTGTTCATAAGATTCACAAATGGTTCGTAATCCAGGGGATCAACAAGATGTACACGCTCCAGCGAGCCCAGAACCTCGTCTACTACAGCTCTGACTTTGGGATTTTTATGTACAGGAAATACCACTTCTACGTCGTGGTGGGCCCTTAGGACCTCTTTCAATGCAAGGTATACGTTGCGCAGCGGACCACCCAGGTTTTCCCGCCTGTGGGTGGTAACTACCAAAACCTTTTTATTGGCAAAATCCACTTTTTGCAATTCCGGATCCCCAAATTCATATCCCTCTCTTACAGTAGCCATTAAAGCATCAATGACTGTATTTCCCGTAACAAAGATACTTTCTTTCTTAACATTTTCGGCCAGAAGATTGGCTTTGGCCGTATTTGTCGGGGCAAAATGAATATCTGCTATAGCCCCCGTCAGTTTTCGGTTCATCTCCTCAGGAAAGGGAGACAGCTTGTTGCCCGTGCGCAGCCCGGCTTCCACGTGGCCTACCTTAATCTGTTTGTAAAAAGCCGCCAAACTTGCCACAAAAGTAGTGGTGGTATCGCCATGGACCAGTACAATATCAGGTTTTTCTTTCTCAAAAACCCGCTGCAGTCCAAGGAGGGCTTTAACGGTAACATCATAAAGTGTCTGGTTGGCAGTCATTATATCCAGGTCATAATCGGGTGTTATGTCAAAAAGTTTCAACACCTGGTCAAGCATTTCCCGGTGCTGGGCAGTAACCGCTACTCTGGCTTCGATTTTTTCTTCCTTTTCCAGGATTTTCACCAATGGCGCCATTTTAATTGCCTCTGGCCTTGTTCCAAATACTGCCATCACTTTTAATCGCTCAGCCATAATTACCTCCTCATCACCCATCCAGGCAAACCAGTTCTACGCCGGCCTCTTCAAAGATTTCCAAGGCCAGGGCATCGGGGTATTTTCCCCGGTAAACAACTTTTTTAATTCCGGCATTGACAATCATTTTGGCACACAAAATACAGGGCTGGTGAGTTATGTAAAAGGTCCCGCCCTGAATATTGATTCCGTGCATCGCCGCCTGAATGATTACATTTTGTTCGGCATGTAGACCTCTGCATAATTCGTGTCGCTCACCTGACGGTATGTTTAACTTGTCCCGCAAACAGCCTGTTTCATCGCAGTGTCTAAGTCCGCGCGGTGGTCCGTTATAACCGCTGGCCAAAATCCTGTTGTCCCGTACTATAACAGCCCCCACTTTTCTTCTTAAACAGGTGGATCTAGTGGCAACCACATCGGTAATTTGCATAAAGTAGTCTTGCCAAGACGGGCGCACCTCATTTACCTCCCCAATGATTAATCCATATAAAGCGGGTATTCTTTGCTTAATTCTTCAACCATCTTCCCGGCCTGTGCCAATTTGCTCTCGTCAGAATAGTTACTTAAAGCCAAATCTATAATTTCGGCAATGCGGGCCATCGCTTCTTCTTTCATACCTCTGCTGGTTACGGCCGGCGTGCCTATCCGGATGCCGCTGGTCACGGCAGGGCTCTCCGGATCGAAAGGAATGGCATTTTTATTAACAGTTATCCCGACCCGGTCCAGAACATTTTCCGCTACCTTGCCGGTAATTCCTTTGTTCCGTAAATCCACCAGCATCAGGTGGTTATCCGTACCCCCGGAAACCAGGTTAAAGCCCCTGTTCATTAATTCACGGGCCAGGGTCTGGGCATTATTAACCACCTGTTCCTGGTAAATCTTAAATTCAGGAGATAAGGCCTCCTTAAAGGCAACAGCCTTTGCTGCGATTACATGCATCAGCGGCCCGCCCTGAATCCCCGGGAATACAGCTTTATCTATAGCCGGTCCGTATTTGGCCTTGCATAAAATCATACCGCCCCTTGGGCCCCTGAGGGTTTTGTGGGTCGTGGTAGTGACAAAATCAGCGACCGGAACGGGGCTGGGATGTAAACCTGCAGCAACCAACCCTGCTATATGAGCCATATCTACCACCAGGATGGCCCCAATTTCCTCGGCAATCTCCGAGAGCTGGACAAAATCTATAATGCGCGGGTATGCGCTTGCCCCAGCCACAATGATTTTTGGTTTGTGCCGGAAAGCGATCTCAAAAACTTTTTCGTAATTGATTCTCCCTGTGTCCTCTTCTACGCCGTAGGGTACAAAATTATAATAGGCGCCGGAAATGTTTACCGGACTGCCATGCGTCAAATGCCCCCCATGGCTCAGGTTCATACCCAATACAGTATCGCCGGGCTTTAACTGGGAAAAATAGACTGCCATATTGGCTTGAGCCCCGGAGTGCGGCTGTACATTAACGTGCTCAGCGCCGAAAAGTTTTTTGGCCCGCTCAATAGCCAGGCTCTCCACGATATCAACGAATTCGCAACCCCCATAATACCTGCGGCCGGGATAACCCTCGGCATATTTATTGGTGAGTACAGACCCCTGGGCTGCCATAACCGCTTTGCTGACAAAGTTTTCCGAGGCAATCAGTTCAATATTGTTTTGCTGGCGGGCTTTTTCTTTTGCTACCGCCTCAGCTACTTCAGGGTCTACCTGTCCGATTTGTTGCAACTCATCCATCTTAAAATCCTCCCCACTTAATAATCACGTTTCTCCTCCAGTTGACATATTTTTTGCACCCTCCGTAAGTGCCTGCCACCGGCGAATTCTGTAGACAGCCATATCTTGACAATATCCCTGGCCAGTCCGGGACCTATTACCCGTTCGCCCATGGTCAGTATGTTGGCGTCATTATGCTCCCGTGATGCTCTGGCGGAAAAGGTATCGTGGCATAAAGCCGCTCTTATGCCGGGCAGTTTATTGGCTGCGATACCGATCCCGATGCCGGTCCCGCATATAAGGATTCCTCTGGTATATTCGCCTTTTTGTACCGCTTTTGCCACCAGATAAGATATATCAGGATAATCAACGGCATCTTCGGAATAGGTGCCAAAGTCTTTGAATTCAATATTTTCTTCCGTCAAAAATTTTTTTATTTCTTCCTTTAAACGGAACCCCCCGTGGTCGGAACCTATTGCTACTTTCAACTCAGTTTCCCCCCATAAGTTAAGCCTTATAAAATAATAAATTTTAAGTTTCTACAAAAATAGTTTTTTCCCTTTTAACTTTCAAAATTTTAACCATTTTTAACCATTAGGAATTTTTTCACCGCTTTTTCAACCAGAGTCCTTAATTCCGCCGCACATTCCCTGTATACTTCAACAGCTTGTCCGAAAGGGTCGCTAACGTCCTTGGCCCCGCAACCGTTGCCTGTATATTCAGCAAGGGTGTATACCTTCTGGGCATATTGGGGAAACCGGTTAACCAATATACGCTTATGTTCAGCAGTCATGGTTAAAATCAGGTCATATTTATCCAGCATGTCAGGCGTCAAGGGCCGAGAACGGTGTTCTTTTAAACTGATTCCTCCTTCCGCCATTACTTCTACCGATTGCGGGGAAGCCGGACTGCCCGGCCAAGCCGCAAGTCCCGCAGAAGCAACTTCTACCTGGCTTTCGGGCGCATTGGCACTAAGCCAATTCCGGGCCAATGCTTCTGCCATTGGACTCCGGCAGGTATTGCCCGTGCAGACAAACAAAATGCCACCGGCCATTATCGCACCTCCGTTTATAATAACAACTTAATGCCTATAAAGATTAAAATTGCGCCCCCTAAAATTACAGCTTTTTCACCTATCCAGCCTCCTACCTGCTGCCCCAGTAGAAAACCGGCCATAGTCATTAACCCGGCTACAGGACCCATTATCAATACCGCCTGGCCCAAAGCCAAATTCTGAGTACCCAGGGAAAATCCAACACTAAGAGCGTCCAAACTTACGCTGCCGGACAAAAAAACAATACCGGCAGTATTGGTCAGAAGTATGTTTGGTCCTTCCGGTTCATCATTTTTTAAGGCGCCGTACAGCATTTTTATACCCAGGTAGAGAAGCACAAGGGCTCCGGCAATACTTGCAGTACGCCCCGCAAAAGCGCCGAAAAGTTCGCCGGCATAAACCCCAGCCAAAGGCATGGCTATGTGGAAGAGCAGTACGGCAGTACTCATGACCAAAATTTGCCGCCTTGTTATTCCTCCCATCCCCAAACCAACTGAGAGAGAAAAAGCATCGGCTCCCAGCGCTGCCGCAATCAATAAAACCGTAACAAAGTCCACTTTTGGCCCTCCTCAATAAAATTCCAGCCTTAGTTTGCCCTAAAAGAACAAAAGTTTCTGCCGAAACCTCATGGAAACTTTTGTTGATTTCCGCTGTTTAGATTAGCTGTTTAGATTATATGAGGAAAAGGCCTGGTCAATTACCTGTGAGGCAGCCTTGGTCAAACGGTTCATGATGGCCATACCAATACCCGCCTCCGCAAAACCTTCAGCTATAATAACATCAGGTTTTTGGGCATCAACCTCTCTTAATACTTTAAACAAGTTCCCCGCTATTTCTTCAAGGTGACCACGATGGCCCAAAATGCCGCAGAGCACATCTTCAAGCGGCAAAATCGCTGCCGTTTCCACACTCACCATAAGGGCTACTTTCATGCCCTTTGACCGGTACCGGTCGGCCAACGCCTGGATTATATCCGCCACAGCTTTCCCCGGCACGGGTTTAACCAGAATTAATTTGGCTTCCGGCGAATAATGACGGTATTTCATACCTGGCGCTTTTGGAGCCTGGTGGATAATTTTATCTACCGACGGTAGGTCCAGATCCACATGACCCAGAATGGCTTCCAACTGCTCCCTGGTTACTCCCCCCGGCCTCAAAATAACCGGCGTGTCGCCAGTCATATCCAGTACTGTAGACTCGACGCCTACCTGAGCCGGACCACCGTCAATTACTGCATCAATCTTGCCCGCCAGATCATCCATTACATGCCGGGCCTCAGTAGGGCTCGGTTTTCCTGAACTATTAGCGCTTGGTGCAGCGATAGGCAGCTTCGCCGCCTTAATCAAAGCCAACGCCACCGGGTGATTGGGCATCCGGACGCCAACAGTCTTTAACCCCCCTGTAACGGTCCGGGGAATATCATCGCGGCACGGCATAATAATAGTTAAAGGCCCAGGCCAAAACACTTCCATAGCGCGCCTGGCCGTTAAAGGCACTTCCGCTACCAGCATTTCTAACTGGCTAAACTCTGCAATATGTACAATTAACGGGTTATCGGAAGGCCGACCTTTGGCGGCAAAAATTTTTTGCACGGCCGGCCCGTCCAGGGCGTTAGCGCCCAAACCATATACCGTTTCTGTCGGAAAAGCTACAACCCCGCCCCGTTTTATAATCTCTGCCGCCTGGGATATGGTCTCTGGGTCGGGATTTTGGGCATCTACCTTTAATAAAAGAGTCTTTGCCATAACATTTTACCCTTCTTTGGGATTAACTAAAGAAGTATTTTCGTTTTTCCCCCGGCCCACAATTATGGCCTTGAGCAGCGGAGGGGTAATAATCGTCGTTATCAGCACCATAACCACGGAAGCGGTAAAAAGGGAATCGTTAATAAGGTTTCTGTTTAATCCGATAGTAGCAATAATCAAAGCAATCTCCCCACGGGATATCATACCGGCCCCAATGACCAGAGAATCACGGTTGTTAAATCCCGCAATTCTGGCACCAACACCGCACCCCAGAATTTTTGTCAGAATAGCGATCAGGGTTATGGCTGTTACAAATAGTATGCCCCCCTGCAGGGAATTTACCTGCGCCAATAAGCCTATACTTACAAAGAAAACAGGAATAACAGTTGTGAAACCTACCGTTTCAGTATGTTCCGTAACCTGGTGACCGAACTTTGTCATGCCGATAAGCACTCCTGCTATGTAGGCCCCGGTAATATTGGCTACACCACTTAATTCAGCCACGTAGGCAAAAACAAAAGCCAACACAAGCCCAGCCGTTGTCAGCCCATGGTTGACAGGCATCTTGTCGGCAAATTTCAGGATCGGCGGAATAAGTTTTTTGCCTATAACCAATGCAACCACAAAAAATATTACCATTTTTCCGATTAAAATTCCCACTGCTCCTATGCCGGAGCCAGCGCCGGCCAAACCGAGCACGAGGGTCAAAACCACAATACCTAATATATCGTCAATAACTGCAGCCCCCAAAATAGTAAGCCCTACCGGAGTCTGCAGCCGTCCAAGTTCCCGCAGGGTAGTGGCAGAAATACTCACACTGGTAGCCGTAAGCAAAGTACCGATAAACAGGGAAATAAAAAGGTTGTGACCCGTTGCCAAACCTATGCCCAAGCCTGCCAATAGCGGTAAGATTACACCGCCAACAGCCGTTAAGGTAGAAGCGAAGCCTGCTTTTCTGAATTCCTCCACATCTGTTTCCAAACCGGCCAGAAACATTAATACGATTACTCCCACTTCCGCCAGTTCTTTGATTATCTCCGTGGGCTGCAAAATTCCCAGCAGTGAGGGGCCGATAATGAGGCCCGCTAAAAGCTTGCCAAAAACGGTGGGCTGGTTCAATCTTTTACTGATGGTCCCGAACAATTTAGTGGCCGTCAATACAATAACCAATTGCAGTAATATACTTTCACTTACCGCCCTTTGCAATTCATGATACCAAGTCATTTATAAAGCCTCCCGTACTTAATTTATGCCAAAGCTACGGAAACAACCCGGTCCCTGCCTGACAAGTCTTTTATCACCCTTATGCCGGAAAAACAAGGTATTTGGGTCAGGAAATCGACCAGAAGGCCGCTTTGGTCATACCCTATCTCCATCAATAACCTGCCGCCTGATTTTAAAACCCGGGGAACCTGCCTGATTAAACTTTTATATAAGTCCAAACCTTCACAACCTCCGTCCAGGGCAAGGGCAGGTTCGTATTTTCGCACTTCATCGGGCAGTTCTTTGAGCGCCTCACCGGGAATGTAAGGCAGATTGGCAGCTATCAAATCCACCCGGAAATTCGGGCGATTAATGAATGGAGTCAGCAGGTTTCCCTGTACAAACTCTATCCTATCGGAAACTCCTAAGTTGATAGCATTTTCCCTGGCCAGGTTAAGAGCCTCCGGTGAAATATCTGTGGCGAACACCCTCGTCTCCGGAAGGTAGTAAGCAGCAGAAATGGCTATCGCGCCGCTGCCTGTCCCTACATCAACCATCAGCGCCGGTTTGATGGCTAAAATCTCTTCCACCAGTATTTCCGTATCCGGGCGCGGTATTAGAACACTGGAATTTACTTTAAAGTCAAGGGACATGAATTCTTTGGTCCCAGTCAAATAAGCAACGGGTTCCCTAAGGCCCCGTCGTTCGACCAGATTGCGGAAGCGGCCAATCTGCTCGTCAGAAAGTACCGCTTCCCTATTCAAATAGAGCTTTGCCCGGTCCATACCCAAAAGATATGACAACAGTACTTCCGCATCAAGGCGGGGCTCGTCTATGCCCTTTTCTCTTAACCTGTTGGTAGCCCATATAAGGGCCTGTGACACAGTCTGAACCACAGAATTAACCTCTTTTACTGCAGATAATTTACTTATGTTTACTTATTGCACTTCTTTAAGTTTTTCGGCCTGATCAGTGGTAATCAGCGCTTCAATAATCTCATCCAGATCTCCTTCAAGAACCATGTCCAGCTTGTGCAGAGTCAGGCCTATCCGGTGGTCGGTCACCCTGCCCTGCGGAAAGTTATAAGTTCGAATACGTTCGCTACGGTCCCCGGTACCGACCTGACTTTTCCTGGTACTGGCCAGTTGATTCCGCTGTTCTTCCTGGGCTTTGTCCAACAACCTGGCCCGCAATACACGCAGGGCTTTCTCCTTGTTTTTATGCTGTGATTTCTCGTCCTGGCAGGAAACTACTATTCCCGTCGGAATATGAGTAACTCTGACGGCTGATTGGGTAGTATTGACCGATTGTCCCCCCGGGCCACTGGAACAAAAAACATCTATGCGCAAATCGTTGGGGTCAATATCCACATCCACTTCCTCCGCTTCGGGCAGAACAGCAACTGTTACCGTAGAAGTATGAATTCGGCCGGAGGATTCCGTTGTCGGCACCCTTTGTACCCGGTGCACGCCACTTTCAAATTTCAGCCTGCTGTAGGCTCCCTGACCCTCTATGAGAAAAATTATTTCCTTAAATCCCCCGATATCAGTAGGGTTGGAACTGAGAATCTCTGTTTTCCAGCCTTTGGCTTCAGCATACCGGCTGTACATGCGGAAAAGGTCACCGGCAAAAAGGGCAGCTTCCTCGCCGCCTGCCCCTCCCCGAATCTCCATAATTACGTTCTTTTCATCATTGGGATCTTTAGGCAGAAGGAGGATTTTCAACTGCACGGAAAGCTTTTCCTCTTTTTCTTTCAGTTCCGCAAGTTCCTGTTCTACCATTTCCCGAAATTCGCTATCCAACTGATCTTTCAATAACTCTTTGGCTTCATCTATTCCCTTTAAGACGGACTTATATTCCCGATATGTTGAAACAATTTCCGTGAGCGCAGCATGGGCCTTTGCATGGCGCTGCCATTGGCTCTGGTCCGCAATAATTTCGGGGTCGGCAATCAGTTTGCTTAATTCTTCGTATTTTTCTTCCAGACTCTGCAGTTTTGCAAGCATTCAACCACACCTCTACACCTTACTTTAACTATTATTATATGGCAACCTGCTCTTCGGTTTTAACTGTTTTTTCTTCCGGCAATATGGCCTTTAAAGCCTTAATCGCCACCTCAATCTGGGCGTCATCGGGTTCCCTGGTTGTCAATTTCTGCAGCCATAACCCCGGAGCTATAATTATTTTCATCAAAGGGTGGCGCGAATATTTCCCGGACAGTTTAATCATTTCATAAGAAATACCGGCCACAATAGGCAGCAAAGCTATCCTGGAAACAATCCTTACCAGGAGCCCCGGTTTACCTAAAAAACTGTATAAAAATATCATTATTACCATAACTATAAGTAAAAAACTGGTCCCGCAACGAGGATGCAAGGTAGAGTATTTTCGCACATTTTCTACCGTTAATTCTTCTTCATATTCGTAAGCATGAATTACTTTATGTTCAGCGCCATGGTACTGAAAAACCCTTTGAATATCTTTCATGCGCGAAATTAATGTCACATATAAAAGAAATATGGATATCCTGACCAAACCCTCAAGAAAGTTTAGCAGATAGACATTATCGATAAAATACAAAAACCTGGCTATTGTTGTAGGTGCTACAACAAACAGTAATATACCCAGCACCAAAGCCACAGCTATAGTTAAACCTAATTCCCAGTTGCTCAGTTCCTCTTCTTCTTCTTCTTCAACAGCCTGGTTGGCTGAAAAGGTAAGAGCCTGGATACCTATGATCATTGATTCAAAAAGTACTATAACTCCCCGTAAGAACGGCCACTTTAAAAACTTCAGTTTATCAGTAATTGATTTGATGGGACGTTCCTCAATGACGATGCTGTCATCTTCTTTCCGAACGGCAATAGCCAGTTCCTTCGGACCCCTCATCATAACTCCTTCAATAACTGCCTGCCCTCCATATTGACAAACCCTACTCAAGGTATCAACTCCCCTTTTATAAATGCGGCGGGACCTGCAAAAAGGGCAGAGCCTCCGCTCTGCCATGCCTCATTACATGTAAACTTTCTGTCATCCTTCATTAGATATAAATTTTATGTTTCTTATAAATTGAATTTTTTCTTAAATTTATCTACCCTGCCACCGGTATCAACAAATCTCTGTTTGCCTGTATAAAAAGGATGGCATTTAGAGCAAATCTCCACCCTAAGTTCTTTTTTGACCGAACCCGTCTCGAAGGTTTCGCCGCATGCGCAGATCACTCTGGCAGGCCCGTAGTCAGGATGAATATCTTTTTTCACGACCTTTCACCTCACTCCAAAGTTCTTTCGAAAGTCAACTTCAATAATTATAACACAACCTTTAGAGTTGCGCAAGATTTGCTTTCCCAAAGGATTTTATTCTATCCTTTATTTTAGAAATCTAGACCTGACGGGTTTGGAAAAACTGCCGATTAAAAGGTCCGGAAACTCTTCCCTGAGACATTCAATTAAATCGGGAATACCCATGGTCTGCGGCTCCCCTGGCGGAATAGCCTGAGCCAGCATTAACGGGTCTATATTTAAATTTCTAAACTGTATCATATCTATGCCAAATTCATCAACCAGATCGATCAAAGCTTCTACTTCCTTTTCCCTGTCAGTAAGACCGGGATATGTCAGCAGGTTTAATGCCACAAATACTTTTTCTTCTTTGGCAATGGCAATGGATTTCTTTACGTCTGTCAAAGAATAGTTGCGGGGACGGTAATAGGCATTATAGGTTTCCTCCAGGGCGCTGACAGTGCTGATACGCAGGGAATCTATCCCGGCTTTGCATACTGCCTTAACCCCCTCCGTAAACCCGCCATTGGTATTCATGTTAATAGTTCCTAAGCCCGTACGGTCGCGTATTCTTCCAATTGCTTCAGCAATCACCTGATAAGCCAAAGCCGGCTCCCCTTCGCAGCCCTGGCCGAAACTGACAATCGCATCATCGGCTTTCACCAGGTGCTCGTATGCTATTTCTTCTATCTCCTTTACCGTAGGAGTAAAAGATATCCTGGTTTGGGGCGACGGACAACATTCAGCCGGCTGTTCGGAAATGCACCCCAGGCACCGGGCATTACACCGGGGCGATACGGGTATCCCCCCCTCCCAGCGTTCGTAAAATATGTTTTGTGCCGTAAAACAGGAATAGTGCAGCGCACATTTGGCCAGTTGGTCTAAAATCCGGTTATTTTTGTGCCTGGCAAGCTTTTGGGCGATTTTACCGGCCAAGTCTTCCGTATTATAGTTGACCGGGTCCCATTTATAAGGGTCATCCGTGGGATAAGCCGCTACATAAACAGTCCCGTCTTGCCAACCCACAGCGGCATAGCCAAACAGCGGCAGATAGGAATCGGTGACCGGTTTATAAGCCGGCACCAGGGTTCTCGTATACCCCTGAGGTAAAAGCGCCCCTACAGCCCACATGGGCCTTCCCTCACCCTTAGCCAGGGTAAAGTTGCCCTTTGCATCAAGGCCAACAGGTATCCTGTCCGGAAGCAGCACTAACGAAGCGCCTTCCGGCAGGGGGATCATTTCTTTAGCCACCGGTTCGACGAATATTTCACCAATACGGCCCACCATTTTTAGTTCCGGGTGGTCATAAAACCGCCCTTCACTATCGGCAAAAATCAAGTCGTACATTGAAATAGCTCCTTGTCCCTGATTCTGCCCTAATTATATCCCATCAGGAGCTGTCAGGCAAGCAGTTCGGGTTGGCACTGTAACGGAAATACCGCTATGGAGGTAAAACAACCGTTGCTCCGAGGCTACGGGCGGAGACAGTGTAAACTCCGTTCAGTTGAAATCACTGAACCCGGCCAAATCGTCATCCGTGACTCGTGGCCGGGTTTCCGGCGTCCGTGCCGGAAACAGTGATTTCAAGCCTTCACTGTCGTTAACACTGTCTATCCGCCCTCC
>NZ_LGTE01000031.1 GCF_001263415.1 Thermincola ferriacetica | reverse complement strand
AGCACCTCCAGGACGACTTTGCTTTTAAATTCGGCTGAATATTGATTTCGCTTTTTCATGTTTCCATTATAACTTACTTTTTAAACTTTGTGTCTCACCTTATGGGTTCATTATAAAAAGCCCCAAAATCACTGATAAAATAATTCTTATTAGTTGGTGAAACAATGTTTGATTCAAAGTACAAGGTGGTATTAGCCGAAGATAATGAACAAACAAGAACGGATTTAAAAAACATTCTCTCTCAATTTGATAATGTTGAATCAATAGTAGCTGTTTCCAATGGACAGCAATTAGTAGACAAGGCAAAAGAATTAGACCCAGATCCGATTATAGTGGATGTTGAAATGCCTGAGCTGAATGGTATAGAAGCAGTTAATATAATTCTCGATGAAGGCTTATATCCTTACATTATTTTTCTTACCGGTCACAGCGAATTTGCCTTGCAGGCTTTTGAACTGAATGCCATTGATTACATAACAAAACCAGTTCGTATCCCACGGCTGCAAAAGGCATTTGACAAAATTGATGCTTTCCAAAAAAAGCAGGAAAAAAAGTTGGCAGAAATTAAAAGCATCCTAACTTCCAGAGAAAAAATTTTTATCAAAACGGGTTCAAACATTATTTTTATTGATGTGGACTCAATCATTATGGTTGAACATAAAGGCAACAAATCCGTTATTTTTTGCAAAGATGCTGAATACTGCACAGCTGAAACCCTAAATTCCTTGGAAGAAAAGTTGAATTTTCCTGAATTTTTCCGTTCCCATAAAGGTTATATAATAAATCTTAAGTATGTTTCACAAATTAAACCTCTGGGGAATAGGAGTTATGAAATTTCATTCCAAGGAATAAACTCCAAGGCTTTAATCAGCCGGTCTAAAGCACAAAATATCTTTTCTATGTTAAATATTCGTGATTAAAACGCCACCAAATAGCCAGTGGCGTTTTTTTGCAAGTGTAAAATACTACCGAAGAAGA
Source organism: Thermincola ferriacetica (assembly GCF_001263415.1). Lineage (NCBI taxonomy): Bacteria > Bacillati > Bacillota > Clostridia > Eubacteriales > Thermincolaceae > Thermincola > Thermincola carboxydiphila. The sequence continues at coordinate 30,226 of NZ_LGTE01000031.1, read as the reverse complement.
GAGTGTATTTATAAGAATTTTTGTTTTTGACTCAATGGAGGGTCTGTTCTTCCTTGAATTATTTTAATAAATATTTCTACTAATAATTCCTGGTTCGATTGGGTTCCTTTGATGCCTTCCAAAATGTTAATGGCTTTTTCAACAGGCATACCCTTCCGGTATGCACGGTCATTGGTCAGTAGATACACCTTTACCTGGTTCAGACCTTGAGACAGCCGCCTGAACTATTTCATGCTTCCTGGCCGGTTGAATTTTCTCGGCCAGTTTAATAACTACTCTGGCTAATTTCTCGGGGTCATGCCTGACTAAATCCGATTCAAAAACCAGGTTTTCAGGGATAACTTTTACCCCCAGTTTTTCTATTTCTTTAATATCAGGCCGTACAGGCACAGCGCCGTCTTCCCTGTATTTTTTAAGAAGCTTTCTGGGTACATCCTGTACATTGATGATGGCATACTGAATCAGGTTGGAACCGGCATGCTCCTGTATCGCCCTGACATGCTCGGAAGCTGAAAAACCATCGGTTTCACCGGGTTGCGTCATAATATTACATGCATATACTGTTACGGCCGGAGATGCCGCAATAGCATCTGCTACCCCGCGCACCAAAAGGTTCGGTATAATGCTGGTATAAAGACTTCCCGGGCCAAGAACGATTATGTCAGCTTCGGCAATTGCTTCCAGCGCTCCCGGCAGTGGTTCGCAATCGGCGGGACGTAAAAACACCCGTTTAATTTTCTTGCCCGTGCGCGGTATCCGGGACTCGCCTTCAACCACAGTCCCATCCATAAATTCCGCGCATAAAGCCACATGTTTCAAGGTAACAGGCAAAACCCGGCCCCTGATAGCCAAAACCTTACCCATTTCCTGAATTGCCGTCTCAAAATTACCGGCTATTTGGGTCATCCCTGCTATAAGCAAATTGCCAAGGCTGTGGCCGCTTAGCCCATTAGCATTTTTAAAACGGTGCTGGAACAGGTCTTCCATCAGGCTTTCTCTGTCTGCCAGGGCCACCAGGCAGTTACGGATATCTCCCGGCGGTAGGATTCCCAGCTCGCCCCTGAGCTGCCCGGAGCTTCCCCCGTCGTCAGCTACCGTTACTATCGCCGTGATATTCCTGGTATATTTTTTCAGGCCCCGCAGCAAAACAGAGAGGCCTGTACCGCCCCCGATGACTACAATGCGCGGCCCGCGTTCCAATTGATGGGTTTCATAAATGATATCAACCAGCCGGTTTTCTTTATCGGGCGCCAGAACCCTGGCAATTGACTTGATTGTTTTGCGGAAACCCAGCGCCAGAATGAAAAACCCTGCTGCACATATCCAGAGACCCGCGTATTTTATATCAACCTTGCCCTGGAAAAGGCCTGCCAGGATGTCATAAACGTAACGGGTAAAGTAGCTGAATTCCCGGTAAAAAGTCAGTGTCAGTCCCAGCCCCAGTATAGCCAACCCTGTGCAGGCCAGAAAGAGCCACCTTTTAACGTACATGCCCGGATAAAGCCATTTAAGCCTATACATTTTCCCTGACTCCCGAAGAATTTTTGTCTATATCCCGGTGTCGGACAACAACATAATTCCGGTCACTCTGTAACATGGCGCCAAGTTTGTTGGCCAAAGTGACGGACCGGTGCTGGCCGCCGGTGCAGCCTATGGCAATTACCAAACTGGTCTTGCCTTCCTTGATATAGTGCGGAATCAAAAACTTAATCAGCCCGTAATACTTTCTTAAAAACGTTCGGCTGATAGGGGAATCCATAACATAGTCCTGAACTTCCTTATCATCGCCGGTTAGCGGCCGCAAACTGTCCACGTAGTAAGGGTTTGGCAGAAATCGTACATCCATAACCAAATCGGCATCCATGGGAAGACCGTATTTGAAGCCGAATGAAAGAACCGTAATTTTTAACGCTGCTTCTTCCCGGGCCGTGGAAAACAGAGCAATGATTTCTTCTTTTAACTGTTTATTGCTTAAGTTGGAAGTATCAATTATTTTATGGGCCCGGCCCCTTAATTCCTCCAACCGTTTTCTTTCCTCATGTATCCCTTCCAAAACCCGGCCGTGGGGCCGCAGCGGGTGAGGGCGCCTTGATTCCTTAAACCGCCTGACCAGTGTTTCATCAGAGGCTTCCAGAAACAGGATTTCGTATTTAATACCGATCCTGTCGAGGTTCTCCAGGCTCTCATTGATGCTGTCAAAAAATCCGCCACCCCGGATATCCACTACCAATGCTATTTTATTTATCTTGCCTTCCGATTGTGCACAAAGCTCCGCAAACTTAGCAATCAAGGTGGGGGGTAGGTTGTCTACACAAAAATAACCCAGATCCTCCAGGCACCAGATAGCCTGAGTTTTTCCCGCTCCGGACAGGCCGGTAACTATCACCAGTTTAGTATCCTTCATCTCACTGTCACCCTTTCTTTCAATATTCTAAAGTTCGCCAAAATGTGCGGTTCTCCTTCTGTTATTACCTGGCGTTAGTTACCCGGTCAACGGGCACATTAAACCTGTCCAGAACCAGTCTACCATCCAACAACCGCCCCACGGTATCCGGAAAGTGGGCGTCACTGTTAACAACAAAATTAACCCCTGCCGGCAGGGCCTTTACCACCAACTCATGTTTGTTATATTTATGGCCGGTGTTGATTTCCAGGGCAGTATCCCGTGCCGCGCAATGTCTGCTCAGCTCCTCTATGTCTACGGGCATCTTTAAACCGGGATGGCTTATGCAAAAAACTTTATGTTTGTGGATGCATTCGATTAAAGCCTTGGTATTGTTGACTTTTACCTTTTCGCGGATACTTTGGCTCACCGGCGCCAGTTGATTGCCCGCCACAATGCTCAGGAAATCGGCCGGGGACTTTCCCCAAACAAAAGGATGCAGGCCGACAATCAGGAAATCCAGTTTCCTGACAATATTGTCGGGGATGTCTATTGCCCCGTCCAGACCTGTAATATTAGCTTCTGCCCCGCATAAGATTTTCAGTTCCGGGATTTTTAAACGGACTGCTTCAATTTCTTCCTTTATTTCCAGGTAAGTGTCGGCATTTTTTACGCCTACACCGATATTGGCAGGTCCATGGTCAGTTATGCCTAATACTTCAAGCCCTTTTTCCTTAGCGGCCCGGGCATTTTCCTCTATGGTGCCGCCGCCGTCGCTGTACACTGTATGTGTGTGGTAATCGGCAAAAAATTCCATAAAAACACCTCGCTTTATTATGTGAATAGCGAGGTTCGTTAATGCATAAGCCAATAAAATTTACACATATAAACCGTACCCCTGCCTTTGTAAGGCAACGGCAGCAGCCCCTACGCTACCGGCATCATTGCCCAAAGCGGCAGGAACAATCCTAACAGAGGGCCAGAGAGCCGGTAAAGCATTTTGCTCAGCATATTTGCAAAGGGGTATAAATAAAAGGTCTCCCGCCTTGGAAACACCTCCGCCTATTATCACCAGTTCGGGGTTAAAAATGTTTATTAGACTACCCACGCCTATTCCCAGATAATAAGCAGTCTCATCCACCACCCTGGTCGCTACAGGGTCGCCTTTCGCTACCGCATCAAATACATTCCTGACAGTAAAATCAACAGTTTCCGCCAGCAAAGATGCTGTTCCCCCGGCCAGCGCAGCTTTAGCCCTTTTAATTATGGCCGGTGCAGCGGCTAAAGCTTCCAGACATCCTTTATTCCCGCAACTGCAGAGCGGCCCCCCGGGCTGAATAACCATATGGCCTATTTCTCCGGCGCCGGAAGAAGCCCCTCTGTAAAGCCGGCCGTTGATGATTATGCCGCCTCCTATCCCTGTGCCAATCGTCATCATGATCATATTCTCGGCCTGTTGGCCTGCACCGCACCATTTTTCGCCAAGGGCCGCAGCCGTTGCATCGTTCTCCAGGAAAAGAGGCAAGGGTATGTGCTTCTTTACCATTTCCAGTATGTACACATTATGCCACCCGAGGTTACCTGACCTGATTACACAGCCGGTACGGCCATCAATCTGCCCCGGCGAACCTATGCCCATACCGATGACCATATCCATAGACACACCTGCCTGTTTCTGCAGGTCCCGGGCCAGGCCCGCCATTTTTGTCGCTACGGCCTCGGCGCCTTCCGCCGCCAGGGTGGGGATTTCTTTTTTGGCCAGCATTTTGCCACGCCTGTTGAAAAGAGCCCCCTTGATAAATGTTCCGCCAAGGTCAATGCCAATAACGTACTGCTCTTTGTTACCGGCCATATGAAATGCCCCCCCGCTCCTTAACCTGCTTTCTGGCCCGCCTTCTGCCGGCCAGATATTGGGTAATCTTGTCTACCGATGTATTTATAACCTGTTCTTCTTTTATGCCCGCTTTCAAGAGCAATTCCACGGCCCGGTCGAACCTGCCCACGTCGGCTGCCCAGTGGGCATCGCTGCCCACGAAAACAGGTCCGCCGGAAGAAGCCAGTAGTTCAGCGATATAACTGCAGTTGGGAGCGCTGCCCTGCCTGCTGCCGCACAGGGAACTGTTGTTTATTTCCAGGGCCACCCCTGCCCCGGCAGCTTCTTTGACTATCTTCTCGTATACAACGGTAAACTGGGGATTGCCAGGATGGACAATTATGTCCACCAAGGGATTCCTAATCGTATTTATGAGCGCTTCCGTATATACCTCTTTGCTTGCCGCCGGGAAACAGTCCGGGTGAAAGCCGGCTAAAACCACATCCAGCTGTTCCAGATAATTTTGTCCTAAATCCAGGTTCCCGTGGCGGTCCATAATATTGGCTTCTACTCCTTTTAACAGGCGTACTCCCTTTACTTCTTCAGGCAGGACACACAGGTTGCCGAAATGGTAAGGATGGGGCCCGCCTGGCATAGCGGGCCCGTGGTCCGTAATTGCTATCAACTGCAGTTGTTTCGCGCGGGCAGCCTCAATGATTTCAGCAACGGTGCTGTAAGCATGACCGCTTCCTACGGAATGGATATGCAAATCACCCACTAACCGCATTTGTAAAACCCCCAGACAATTAAAAAAGAAATTTTCTCCTCCGGCCAATACACCCGGAAAATTTTAATCCTCGGCCAGTTTTTGCTTCAGGAAATCAATCATCTTTACCGGCGTCGGGTCAATACCATACAAGGTGGCCAGGTATACACTCATGTAATCGCCGGTATAGGTCAGGGAAAAAGTCCTGGCCAGGCTTGAATTACCTGAGGAATAGACCTCTGTAACGCCACTTACGGCATCTTTGATAATAGTCTTGCTGATTTCTATCCGTTTCTGCACCCTGGGGTGGTCTGCCCGGTCGCGAAGAATAACCACTTCCAACTGTTTTAAAACGTTCTCCGGTTTTTCAAAACCAACAATTTCGTTGTGGTTTAATTCAGGCAATACCGCCCAGTATGCCGGGGCCTTGGCATTTTCGTTAATCTGGCCCTTCCAGCGCTGCGCCACCACTTCGGTAGTACCGCTAACACCCCATATGACCGGCAGCCTGTTATAAAACCTCGTGGCCAGTTGTTTGGCCAGGTTCTGCTCGACGGGAACAGCAGGTTTTAAGTGTTCCCGTAACACCCGCAGGTGCCCGGTCAAATCTTTTATCTCATCGCCGGCATCGGGAAGTAGACCTATCTTTGCCATGATCACAATAGTTGGTATAAGCAGGTACCCGGTGGCAGCCCGCGGAGATATGCCCCCCGGCACCTTGATTACAGGATACCCGTCGGCCTCGGCCATTTGGCCCAGTTTGCCCCCGGTCGTCAGGACAATGATTTTAGCCCCTTTTTCCTTGGCCTGGGCATAAGCGCTCAGGGTTTCTTCCGTATTACCGGAATAACTGACGGCAAACAAAAGGGTACTTGCGTCAACAAAAGCAGGCAGGGTATAATCCCTGTTCACGATGACCGGGACAGCGGCTTTGCCACCGGCATATACTCTTAATAAATCGCCGCCGATGGCTGATCCGCCAAGCCCGGTAACCATGACGTTTTTTATTTCCGTCGCGGTAAAATTTACGTCTATGGCCTGGGCAATTCTTTCTGCTTCCTCACATTGTTCCGGGAGGTTCCACAAGGCTTTGAGCATACCGCCGGGATCGTTGCCCGCAATCAATGCCTCCTGGTTTAAATCCACCCCATTTGTCATCTGGATTCCTCCTTTGGTAACCGACATCTTTTGTTCTCGTTACAGTGCCCTGTAACGGTGAAATAACCGTTGCTCATGATTGACCTTTCTGACTGGCTTCCAGCACGTCTTCTACATAGGCTCGCAGTACCTCAGCCACTCCCCACGCCTGGGAAAAGCAGCCTTTCGGCCGGAACGGCGGATCACCGTCAAAAATTTCTGATATTGAACCGAGTCCATGTTCCCGCAAGTGAGCTTTGAAGGGAAGGATAAACTGCTGGGCCACTTCCCTGCTCTGAGCCGAATAATCATTGACTTTCCGGTAGGCGGTAATAAAATGCCCGATGAGCCAGCTCCACCCGGTACCCTGGTGGTAGGCGGCATCCCTGGCTACCACGTCTCCCTCATAAACCCCCTTATAACCTGGAAAGCCGGGCGCCAGGCTGCGCAGACCATAGGAGCAATACAGCCGCCTCCAAACCGTTTTTACCACCGCTGCTTCCCTGGAATGGTCCAGTAGAGAAAAGGGCAGTGAAACGGCAAAAATTTGGTTGGGCCGTATGGCAGCGTCTTTATAATCTCCTTTTACCACGTCATACAGGTATTTACCCTCCTCGTTCCAAAAGACCTGCACAAAGTTTTTACGGACTTTATTCGATAGCGATGAGTAATCCCTGGCCTCTTCCCCGTATTTCCTGGCTAATAAAGCTGTAACCTGCAGGGCGTTAAACCAGAGGGCATTTATCTCCACCGGTTTGCCTTCCCGCGGGGTAACTACCCAGTCTCCCACTTTTGCGTCCATCCAGGTCAACTGCGTTCCTTCCGTACCTGCGGCAATAAGTCCGTCGTCATCCATGTGAATATTAAAATGAGTACCTTTCTGATAATGATCTATTATCTCTTTTAAAACAGGGAAGATCGTATCCCTGACAAACTCATCGTCCCCCGTATATTGCAAGTATTTATAAACGGCGAAAAAGAACCATAGCGGGGCATCCACCGTATTATACAAAGGTTCCATCCCTTCATCGGGAAACATATTAGGTATCAGCCCATCTTTGCAATATTTGGCGAAGGTACGCAGAATTTCCTTTGCTTCCTCAAAACGGCGCGTGACCAGCGTCAGGCCGGGCAGGGCGATCATAGCATCCCGGCCCCAGTCCGTAAACCACGGGTAACCCGCAATAATAGTCTTGGCCTGTGTCGATTGCCTGTGTACAATAAAAGAATCGGCAGCAAGGACCAGCCGGGCGGCAAATTCGTCATGATAGCCCGCCTTCTCCACCAATTGGGCCAGCCTTTTCTCAGCCTCTACCTGTTTTAGCAGGGAATTCGATATTTCTTTCTCCTCCGTGGAAGCAATAATGCTTACACTGTCTCCGTTCTTCAGGTTGACAAGAAAACTGCCGGGCATATAATGGTCTTCCCAGGGATCCAATCCCCGCCGGCTTTCAGTACGGTAAAAAATATTCTCAAACCAGTAACCCGGGCCTTTTGCATAAAAAGCGCGGTCCGAATACAGGTGCAGCCGGGGTGCCCCCGGATAAGCCTCGATGAATGTGCCGTTTTGCCTGGTGACCTGATGAAAGGGCCAATCATTTTTGCGCACCGTATGGTGATAATGCCGGCAATTCACAAAGGGGGTAATTTTCAGGGTAAAGTCTGTATCGTCAGGGCAGAAAACAGAGTACCTTACCACCGTTGTATTGGACCCATAAACCATAAAAATATACTTTTCCAGCATTACATCCTCTACCACATAAGTAAAGTGTGGAAACGGGTTCAGTTCAAAGGTTTGGATGTATTTGAACCCCGTAGGGTAAACCCCCGTTGCCGTCTCATTGGCCCCCAACTGATAGGATTTCCCGCGCAGCAACACTTCTTCTTCCAGTTTGGCCAGGAGCAGCGTTCTTTCCCCTGGCGGGCGTAAGGCCGCAAAAAGCAGGCCATGGTATTTACTGTTATTGGCTCCGATAATTGTGCCGGCAGCAAACCCGCCAAGGCCATTGGTTACAATCCAGTTCTTGTAAATACCTCTTTCTACATTTCCCGCTTCAATCCTGCCAAAAATCATGGCTTTTCCTCCCTGTTCCCGCTATCCAGAAATTCTAAAACCGCCAATATAAACATGGCATGGGACCAGCTTAAAGGAATTATCCAGGCCGGCCGGCCGGAATTGCGGTCTACCTGTTCAGGCAGTAACCCTGTTTCCGTCCGGTGGTTAATTGCCCAGCGCAAGAACAGTTTGGCCTGTTCCCGGCGCTGCGCGCGGATCATATAAATAGCCAGCCACAGCGTAGTGTTTACCCACGGGTTGCCGCCAATGTAATGATCGTTTTCGTACCTTTTGATGCCGCCGGTCCGCGGACAGGTCAGTACCCGTTCAATCCAGTCCACCGTATGTTTTATTTTTTCGTCGACAGGGGAGAAAACCTCAAAGGGGTAAACCAGACCTAACAGGCTGGCATCTGTCAAATCATCTTTCCAGATCTGGAAAACTTCGTAACCTTTCTCCCTTTTGAAAGTGGCAACCCAGTTACCCTGCTGCCGGTGGTACTCGTATTCTCCACGGTCAACAGTTTTTTTGACGGTACGTATAAAGGATTTTTTTTCCTGGTCCCATAAATACTTTACTATTCCATGGGCTATATTGAGAGCGGTTTTGTGCCAATTATCAGCTTCCTGGTCATAGCCCAACTTTCTGGCCATATCAGCCGCTCCCATAAGCCCCCCGTAAACAGCGGCAGCGGAGTAGGCATGTTCACCGAGCCGTTCTTCCCATAAATCAAAACTGGGCAACGGCAGGGCCGTTTCCCGGTCAACGAACGAAGATAAAAAGACCGCGCCCTTAAAAACCGTTGGCCACAACTCCCTGAGAAAATCCATGTCTTCATAAACCAGAACATACTGCCATATACCCCACAGCACGGCGCCCGTCTGGTCAACCTGTTTTCCCCAGCCAGGAGCCAGATTCCCCTCTGTGTCATAGCGCTGGTACCAGTCTCCCTCGGGCAGTTGGGTCCGGGCCGCCCAACGGTAAAACCTGGCGGCAATGTCCCCGTAACCGGCCCTGGCCATCGCATCAGCCACAAAGACACAATCCCGCGGCCAGCAGTACCCGTACCCGCCCGATTTTATGTACTTTTCATCCATTTCAGGGGCTGCGATTATACCGCCGTTCTCCCTGTCACACAGGAGCCCACCGACCAACAAAGACCTTTTATATAAAGCATTCAAATCGGCATCATCAGTATGAACCTGCCTGCCCCTGGCCAAAAAAGCGGTCCAATAGTGCTTGGTAGCCGCAAACAATTGACGGTAACCCTGCTGCCGTGCCCACTGCAATTTATGCCCCGTCTCCGCCCATGTTTTTCCCGGGCAGAAAAACAGGGTCAATTCGGTTTTCTGGCCTTTTTCCAGACTGCCCAAATCCCATACCTGGCACCCTTCTGGGCTCATATTCAGCACAGCCCCGTGCAAATATCCGTCATGGGCATCGTCCAGCGCGCCGGCGCCGGCCTGAAATCCGTTATTGGCCCTATCTCCGCCGACTAGGAAATAGTAACCGCGCCCGTAATAAAGCAGGGCATCATACTCGGCTGCGTACAGGACCCCGTTTCCGTAAGGGTTGTTTTGAAAATTGAAGGCGGCAAAACAGACAAACCTGGCAGGTAGCGCCCCATCAGAAAGGTTGCCTATCTCAAAATGCCGTACCAGCACATCGCGTTCAGGCTCCACAAAATCTACTACCCTGACCTGAACCAGCCCGTCATGGCTTTGCAATAAAGTTTCCACAACATTGGTATCTTCACAATATGATTGTTCATGCCGCCACAATCCGGGGTCAGTCAACCACCGCATTGCACCGTGCATGAAAATACCCGCAAAACTGTTCTGCAGATGTTGGAAATTATCAATATGGGGCCAGAAAATCCGGTAAAGTTCCGTATTTCTGCCCAGGGTGGCCAGCATCCTGCCATTGCCGATGACCGAACTGATCAGATACGGTTTTTCCATCAAAGGTTACCACCTACCAGCAACGCGTTTAAGCATTTGTTCGCTTGAGATCATAAACTGACGTCATATTTAACAAAAAGGCCTTCCATGTATTCGAGGAAATTTTCCCACCAGGAGGGCCGGACCTGCGGAGGCCCTACCGGGTAAAGCATAGCCAGCCTGCCCCTGCCGGGATCAAAGCTTTTGAGCATTTTCTCCTGTGTATGGAGCCCTTTTTTCGGCGCCAGGATATCGATTACATTCGGATTCAAGGGACTGTTTTGGCCTCCTCCGAAATTCCACTGGGTTACCTGCGCCATCACCTGTCTGTAATTATCAGGTCCGGAACCATCCTGAGAACCTACCAGAACATAATAGGCCCATTTTTCCGGTTGGCCGGCAATGTATTTTTTGGGCACCGTAACCCGGATGGTCTGCTTATCGGGCTGCAATTTAGCCGTAACCCCTACTGATTTCCCATCTGACGTTTCGTAATCCGTTGAAGAATATACTGCTGTCTTGCCAAAGCTGACGACCTTAATCAGCGAAGTCCAGGGATATTGAGGGCTGAACTGTACATTTGCGCCCTGTTTAAAAGTTTCAATCCTACCGTTTTCTGACCCGTCGGCAATGTATATCTGGATTATCTGGTGGCTGAACCCTTCGGCAGCTCCCCAGGGATTTGTTATCCTGCCTAATTTTATATCGAAAAAATATTTATCTTCTTTGGCAGACACGGTAAATTTTAACAGGTCAAAGTGCCCTGATTTAGGGTCAAAGATAGAATCTGTAGGGTATTTATAAGAACCTGGACCATAATCATCACGCGCCGGATCCGCCATTTCGAAAATCACGCGCTGGGCATGATACCTTTTTGCGGTGAGGCCGTGCAGTATGTACCCGGCTCCCGTTAATATGCCGGCAATAACAAGAAAAAGAGACGCCGTAAAAATAACTTTAGATTTTTTATCCATGACAGCCCTCCGCTCCTTAAGTCCCGCTCCCTAAATTATGTCAGTCAGTTGTTCTCCCCCAAAAAATATTTCCCTTTTAATTATCCTGCAGTAAAAACTTTTCGATAACATGGGCAACGCCATCGGCTTCGTTATCCAGGGTAACATAGTCAGCTACCTTCTTGACTTCATCCCTGGCATTACCCATCACGACACCCAGACCGGCATATTCGATCATGTCCAGGTCATTGTAACTGTCGCCCACAGCAATCATTTCTTCCCTGGCAATGCCGAAAATCCGCCCCAGTTCTTCCAGGGCGCCGCCTTTATTGGCTTGCGGATGCATGAACTCGAGGAAATGGGGTTTCGATTTGGTAACATATAGCCTACCGGCAAACTTCTCCCGACATTCTGTAAGAAGTTTATCCAGATGAGCCGGCTCTCCGATAAATAACAGTTTGGTCGGATCAGCGGTTAAAAATCTACGCAAGTCACCGACAGGATTCAGCTCTACCCGTGCCAGATTAGCATACCCGATACCTTCTTCAGTTATGCCATCGACAAAAAGGGTATCGTTCAGGTAGACATTTATATGTATTCCGCGGGCATAACCGATATGCAAAACTTCCTGGGCCAGTTCCAACGGAACAGGTCTTTCCACCAGCACCTGCCCCGTATCGGCAGTTTTCACCAGGGCCCCCTGGTAAGATATAATCGGATGATGAAGATCTAATTCCTGGGCAAAAGGTAAAGCGGATTTAAACATCCGCCCCGTAGAAATAATCACCAGCTTGTTTCTTTTTACCGCCTCAGTAATTGCCCTTTTATTGGCCCGGGATATGGTCAGGTCGTCCCTTAGCAACGTATCATCCAAGTCTATTGCAATTAATTGATAACCCAATGTAATTACCTCCGTTTACGGTTAATGGTCACGGACCAGGGCTGAGAGAAATCCGCTGATAATGGTTAACAACAGAGAGCCGACCAAAGCGGCGAAAAACCCTTCTACCACGAAACCGTCTACCACGACGGAAACCAGCTTGAACATAAGAGCGTTCACTACAAAGGTAAACAGACCTAAGGTAAGGAAATTCAAAGGCAGTGTAAAGAACAAAATTACCGGTCTGATGACGGCGTTTACGATACCCAAAACCAGCGCCGCCACCAGCGCAGACCCAAAACCGGAGATCATAACGCCGTCAAGCAGGTATGCAGTAATAAACAAAGCCAGCGCATTAAAGAACCAACGCAGAGCCAAACCTTTCATAACCCCACCCCCTTTTCAAGGTAATTAAGGTATTGGCTTGCAATTCCATTATACTACAAAGAAACATTTTTACCCAAAAAGTTTAGACTTTTTTTTACAAAGTTTTTATGTAAAATTTTCTTGCTAATTTTCCCCTGTCTCCGGCCTTTTGTTTATATACGCCAGATAAACTATTACAATTATTGATACCGCTGCCAGCAGGCCTATTCTCAAACCCGGTTGGATAATATACCGGTAAATGCCGACATACCCAAACAGGACAAAAACTCCTGCCGAAAAAGCCTTGACCGCTTTTTCAGGAATACGTTTGCCTAAAACTACACCCACCAGTATACCTATGACATTGGAAATCATCATCCCCATTGTTGTCCCTGCCAGAACCCACCAAAGCGAATGGTACTTGGCCGCCAGCGCAATGCTGGCCAACTGGGTTTTATCCCCCATCTCGGCCAGAAAGAAGGCAATGGTTACAGTCCAAAAGGGGTTAAAGTAGTGCTTTTCATCTTCTCCTTCCAGCTTGTCCCCCCTGATAGTCCATAAACCGAAAAAGACAAAGGACACGGCGGCGGCAACCTGTATGTAATTTAACGGAATAACGGTGGTCAAATAGTTGCCCAGCGCCACCGCCAAAAAATGATTGGCCAGAGTAGCCACGAAAACACCTAACAGGACTGTACCGGCTTTAAACCTGGTGGCAAAGGCCATCCCCAGCAGTTGGGTTTTATCGCCCATCTCTGCCAGCACTACGAAAATCACTGAAGCCCACATGGCATCCATTTCAGCTATCCCTCCGTTAATTTAAATTAATCAGGGCAGTGGTTTGAAAAATTACGCTTTATAGCTGGATTACATAAAACAAAAGACCTTTGCGCACGCCAAAAGCGCGCCAAAGGTCTCGTTTAACAGAAATCTCTGCCGGTAATGCCAGGCCCCGCCGGCCAGTCTGTTGACATTACCCTGCGAAACTACGCGAAACTACTCCCCAGAGGCTTGAGTATATCCCTTTGCCATTTATTTATATAATACTTTATTTCTGTCCTTTGCGCAACAGAATTTTATTGTTGAAAATGTTTTATCAGGGGAGGAACCACCTGCTTTTTTCTTGATAACACGCCGGGAAGATAAGCCACCCTTTCCCTAACCTCTGCCTGGTAAGCTTCCCCAACCAGTTCCGGGTTGGGTCCGCTGATTAAAAGGTAGGTGGCTTCTTCTATCAAATCTGTAACCATCAGCAACACATAATCAGCTCCCTCGGATTTGCGGACCCCCTCCATTTCCTGTAGGAGGCTCTCTTTTAATTCGTCAATACCTTCAAGTCCCAGCACACTTACCTGGCCAATACCGAACTGCAGGTCGCCCACCAGAAATTTTTTATAGTCACTGGCCACAATTTCCCGCGGACTGCGGCCGATAAGAGATGAAGTCTTTTTAAACATGGTTATGCCGAACTGCACAGGGTCAATACCGGCCAGTTTGCCAAGCATAGCCGCCATATCGCGATCCACCTGTGTACAGGTGGGCGATTTGAAGACCACCGTATCCGACAATATACCGGCGCAAAGAATACCGGCAATTTCGAGGCTGGGTTCTATACCGTGTTCCAGGTAGGCCTTGGCAATAAGCGTACAGGTAGAGCCCACAGGCTCATTTCTGAAAAGAATGGGTTCTCCCGTCTGTATGCCGCCAACCCGGTGGTGGTCCACTACTTCTAGAATTTGGGCCTCTTCGGCCCCTTCCACAGCCTGACTCAGCTCGTTATGGTCCACCAAAATCACTGGCTTTTTGCTAAACCCAAGCAGGTGATAACGGGCAATTTCGCCTACTACCCTGTTCTGTTCGTCCACGACAGGGTAATTCCTGAACCGGGTATTGAGCATCACTTTCCTCACTTCATCCAACAGGTCATCTTCCTGAAAAACCACCAAGTCTGTAGTATGCATAATAGCGCCCACGGGAATGCTCATCAACAGCATCCGGGCAGTTGTGAAAGTATCCATGGGCACACCTATTACCGTAGCGCCCCTTTGCACGGCTTCTTCTCTAACGGCAGGGCTTAATGCAGCTCCCCCCGTCAAAATGAGGCATGCGGCCCCTTTTTTCAGCGCAGCCAGTTGGATTTTTTCGCGGTCACCCACAATCAGTATGCAGTCAGGACAAAGGTACTTTTCCATAGTCTCCGTTTCCATGGCACCGATAAGCCCTGTTCCGTTCAATTCCTGAGCCGGATTGCCAACCAACAGGGTCCCTGACAGAGTTTGCACTACGTTACTGACCGTAGCGCAAATATGGCCCAGGTCTTTTTCTCCCAGGTCAGCCAGGTATTTGTCGGCAAAATCGCCAACTGTAACCAGTCCCAACAAATGGTTGCCTTCATCTACAACAGGCAACGTTTTTATTTTCCGTGCACGCATCAACTTCCATGCTTCCCATACGGGCATATCAGGCCGGACAACGGTACAACCCCCGTTACCGTTCACCAGGTCTCTGGCCCGGGTATATAAATCAGGCAACAGCCTCGGAACCTCCACCTTGAAATAATCAAGCACAAATCTGGTTTCCTCATTTATTGCCCCTGCACGGCAGGGAATAGCCGGATACCCCAGCCGCTGCTTCAGTTTGGCATAAGCAATGGCAGCACAAATAGAATCGGTATCCGGGTTTTTATGGCCAACAACATAAATAGCCTTTGTCATTCCAGTTCTCCTCTCCCTATTTATCGTGATGATGCAGGTACTCCCAAACCTGCTCCGCCAAAGCTTCACTAATGCCTTCAACTTCCGCGATTTCCGCAGCGCTGGCCTTGAGCAGCTTTTCAAAAGACCTGAAATGCTGAATAATCGCTTTTCTCCTTTTCACGCCAATTCCCGGTATATCGTCAAGTATTGATTTCAGGCTGTGTTTACCCCGCAGATGGCGGTGGTAGGTAATGGCAAAGCGGTGAGCTTCATCCCTGATCCGCTGCAGCAAATAAAGGGACTCCGAATTGCGGGGCAGGACAATGGGGTCTGCCCTGTCCTCGGCAAAAAGCAGTTCCTCCTCCTTGGCGAGACCAAAAGTTGGTATAAAACCGTAACCCAGGTTAATCATAACTTCCCGGGCCGCATTCAACTGCCCTTTACCCCCGTCGATTATTACCAGGTCTGGTATTTTGGCAAACTTGGCCTTGGCCGGTTCAAGCATGCCCTCCTCTATCGCCTCAAATTCTTCCCTGGCTTTGCCAAACCTGCGCCCGATTACTTCCTGCATACTGGCAAAGTCATTGGGGCCTTCCACAGTTTTTATTTTAAACCGACGGTACTCGCTGTTCTTAGGCTCGCCATCCTGAAAAACGACCATGGAACCCACAGATTCGCGTCCCTGGGTATTGGATATATCATAACACTCGATTCGCCTGGGGACCCGGGGTAAATCAAGGTATTCCTCCAGGCCCAGGAGAGCACCCTCCGTTCGCGCTCTGGATTTCTCCATTTCCAGCCTGTGCCGGGCCAGTTCTTCACGGGCATTTTTCTCCACCAGTTCCACCAGTTTAGCCTTATCTCCCCGCTGCGGCACCTTGACCTGAACCTTATTTCCCCTTCGCTCGGTCAACCACTTTTCAATTAAAGAAATCTCCGCAGGCCTGACAGAACAAAGGATTTCTTTCGGGACGTACTCTACCTGCAGGTAATACTGTTTAATAAAATCTCCCAAAATCTCGGCAGAAGGGTCGTCACCCACTCCTTCGAGAATATAATGTTCCCGGCCAAGCAGTTTGCCGCTCCGGACAAAAAAGACGCTGGCGCAGCAGTCCTCGCCTTCCCTGGCCAGACCGATAAAATCCTGGTCTGTCAGATCAGCCACTACAACCTTCTGTTTTTCCACAATTGCCCGCAAGGCCTTGGCCTGATCCCTGTATAGAGCCGCCCTTTCATACTCCATCTGCTCCGCGGCTTTCGTCATTTTGGCCTCAATTTGCTTAATCAGTTCTTCCTGGCGCCCTTCCAGGAAAAGAACTATCTCGTTGACCATATCCCGGTAGTCCTTGACGCTGATTTGATTATTACAGGGTCCCAGGCATTTTTTAATATGGTAATTCAGGCATGGCCGCGCATTCCGGTCCACATTCTTTTTTTTGCAGGACCGCAGGGGGAAAACCTGCTTAAGAACCCTTAAAGTCTCGTGCACGGCTCCGGCATTTGTGTAAGGGCCGTAATACCTGGCGCCGTCGCGCACCACCCGCCGAGTCATGAAAAGCCGCGGAAATTCCTCATCAACGGTTAGTTTCAGATAGGGATAGCTTTTGTCATCCTTCAGGCGGACGTTGTACCTGGGCCGGTGCTTTTTGATCAGATTACATTCCAGAATCAGCGCCTCGATCTCCGAATCGGTGAGAATATATTCGAAATCCTCCACCTGCGCTACCATACTGCGTACTTTGGGAGAATGGGCCCGGCTGGACTGGAAGTAAGACCTGACCCTGTTTTTTAAGGAAACAGCTTTGCCGACGTAGATGATATCTCCGTCGGCATTTTTCATCAGGTATACGCCGGGTTTATCCGGTAACAGTCTCAACTTGTCCTGAATATCCATTCCCTTCACGCTCCAGCACTTTCTTGAGGAAATGTCCGGTATAGGATTCGGATACAGCCGCCACCTCTTCCGGCGTTCCCTGCGCCACTACCCTCCCGCCCCGGTCGCCGCCTTCCGGCCCCAGGTCTATGATATAGTCGGCTGTCTTGATAACATCCAGGTTATGTTCAATAACCAGCACCGTATCCCCGGCTTCCACAAGGCATTCCAAAACACGCAGCAGTCTGTCAATATCGGCAATATGCAAACCGGTGGTTGGCTCGTCTAAAATATACAGGGTTTTCCCGTTACTCCGGCGGCTCAGTTCCGTAGCCAGCTTGACCCTCTGCGCTTCACCGCCTGACAGGGTCGTTGCCGGCTGGCCGAGGCGAATATAACCAAGCCCCACATCCTGTAAAGTTTTCAGCTTCCGGTAAATCCTGGGGATATTTTTGAAGAATTCCACTGCTTCATCCACTATCATATCCAAAACATCAGCAATGTTTTTTCCTTTGTAGCGCACTTCCAGCGTTTCCCGGTTGTACCTCTTACCCTTGCAGACTTCGCAGGGCACATATACGTCAGGCAGGAAATGCATTTCAATCTTGATAATACCGTCCCCTTTGCAGGCTTCACACCGGCCACCGCGCACGTTAAAACTGAACCGGCCGGGCTTGTACCCCCTGGTTTTGGCCTCAGGTGTCTGGGAAAACAGTTCCCTGATACCATCAAAGACCCCTGTATAAGTAGCCGGGTTGGAACGCGGCGTCCGGCCAATGGGGGACTGGTCAATATCAATCACCTTGTCAAGGTGTTCCAAACCCTTGATGTCCCGGTGCGCCCCCGGTTTTGTTTTGCTGCCGTGGAGTTCCAGGGCCAGACGTTTGTATAATATTTCATTGACCAGTGTACTTTTGCCGGACCCTGACACGCCGGTGACACAGTTAAAGACACCCAGCGGAATACGGACATCTATATTTTTCAGGTTATGCTCCGAAGCTCCCCTGATCTCCAGCCATTTGCCGTTGGGTTTACGCCTGAACAAAGGCACAGGAATCTTTTTGCGGCCGCTTAGGTACTGGCCGGTTATGGACTTGTCTGACTTTTTGATCTCGTCAATGGGACCGGCAGCAACAACCTCCCCACCGTTGGCTCCGGCGCCAGGACCTATGTCAATTATATAATCAGCGGCATACATAGTATCTTCGTCATGCTCAACCACAATAAGGGTATTGCCCAGGTCCCTGAGCCTCTTCAGGGTATTAATGAGACGTTCGTTATCCCGCTGATGTAAACCGATACTGGGTTCGTCCAGGATATAGAGAACTCCTACCAATCCAGAACCTATTTGCGTGGCCAGCCGGATTCTCTGGGACTCCCCACCCGATAGAGTACCGGCAGAGCGGTCCAGGGTAAGGTAGTCTAACCCCACATTGACCAGGAACTTCAGTCTCTCACGTATTTCTTTCAGAACCTGCCGGGCAATGACCTGTTCCCTTTCGGTCATCTGCAGCCTGTTAAAAAATTCAAGGGCTTCCGCCACGGAAAGCCTGGTCACGTCGTAGATTGACCTACCGGCAATCTTGACGGCCAGCGACTCTTTCTTGAGCCTGGCCCCTCCACATTCCGGACAGGGGGAAGTACTCATGTATTCTTCAATTTCTTCCCTGGCCCAATCAGAAGTAGTCTCGCGGTAACGCCGGGCCAGGTTGTTAATAACACCTTCAAAAGACGTGTTGAACCTGTGGTCACGCCCCTCTTTGGCAAACCTCATTTCTATGGGGCGTCCACCGGTACCGTATAAAACGATATGAACCTGCTCCGGGGTCAACCTGTCAAAAGGGGTATCCATGGAAAACCCGTAGGCCCGGGCTACAGCCGCCAGGGCCTGGGTATAGTACCCGTTAGGTGTACGGCTCCAGGGCACTATAGCCCCCTCTGCCAGTGATTTGGATTTGTCGGGCACGACCAGGTCCGGATCAATCTCCATTTTGAAACCCAACCCACTGCAGGCAGGGCAAGCCCCGTAAGGGTTGTTAAAAGAAAACATCCGCGGAGCAATTTCCGCCAGGCTTATGCCGCAGTCCACACAGGCAAAATTCTGGCTGAAGGTAATTTCCTGCTGATCAATTACATCCACTACAACAATCCCGCCGGACAGGCCTAACGCCAATTCCAGAGAATCGGCCAGACGCCTTTCGATTTCCGGCTTGATAATGACCCTGTCCACTACCACCTCAATGGTATGTTTCTTATTTTTATCCAGCTTTATCTCTTCGGAAAGGTCCCTGATTTCCCCGTCAACCCGCACCCGTACGTAACCCTGTTTCCGGATGTCCTCAAACACCTTTACATATTCGCCTTTACGCCCCCGCACCAGGGGAGCCAGAATTTGCACCTTGGTCCGTTCCGGAAACTGCATCAAACGATCCACCATTTGGTCCACCGTCTGTTGGGCGATGGGCTGTCCACATTCCGGACAATGCGGATGCCCGACCCGGGCAAAGAGAAGACGCAGGTAATCGTATATTTCAGTGACAGTGCCGACCGTTGAACGCGGGTTCCGGCCGGTTGTCTTCTGGTCTATGGAAATGGCCGGGGAAAGACCTTCAATATAATCCACATCAGGTTTGTCCATCTGCCCCAAAAACTGGCGGGCATATGCCGACAGTGATTCCACATACCTCCTCTGCCCCTCGGCATAAATGGTATCAAAAGCCAGGGAGGATTTCCCCGAACCGGAAAGCCCGGTAACAACAACAAACTTATCCCTGGGAATTTCTACATCTATATTCTTCAGGTTGTGTACCCGGGCGCCTTTTACAATTATCTTGTCTTTAGCCATTTTTTAGCGCCTCCAGTGCAAGATCGTTTTTCGGTTTGGCTATGCCGCGCAGTTCGCCCCTGAGTTCAATAAGCAGGTCTCGCAGTTCGGCAGCTTTCTCAAATTCCAGGCGTCTGGCGGCAGTCTGCATCTCTTTTTCTATCTGGGTAATCAATTTGCGCAAATCCTTCTTGGACATCTTGGCCGTATTTCTACCGGCTACGTATTTTTCCGTCGGCTCAGCCACCTTTAGGGTAGCTTCGATCACATCCCGCACGGCTTTCTTGACAGTTTGCGGCGTAATGTTGTGCGCTTTGTTATAATCCATCTGGATTTTGCGCCGGCGGTTTGTCTCGTCGATGGCTTTTTTCATTGACTGAGTAATGGTATCAGCATACATAATGACCTTGCCTTCCGCGTTGCGGGCAGCCCGTCCGATGGTCTGAATGAGGGAACGTTCCGAACGCAGGTAACCCTCTTTATCAGCATCAAGAATGGCGACCAGGCTGACTTCGGGCAAATCAAGGCCTTCCCGCAGGAGGTTGATGCCGACCAGAACATCAAAAACACCGAGCCGCAGGTCTCTGAGGATTTCCATCCTTTCCAGGGTCTTGATGTCAGAGTGCAGGTACCTTACTTTTATGCCTACCTCTTTCAGGTAGTCCGTGAGGTCTTCCGCCATTTTCTTAGTCAGGGTGGTGATTAACACCCGTTCGTTTTTCTCCAACCGGGCATGGATTTCCGTCAACAGGTCGTCTATCTGTCCCTTTGTGGGCCGCACCTGAATTTCCGGGTCAACGAGGCCCGTAGGCCGGATAATCTGTTCGACCACCCGCGCGCTGTGTTCCTGTTCATAGGGGCCGGGAGTCGCCGAAACATAGACTACCTGGTTGATATGTTTTTCAAATTCCCCAAATGTTAACGGCCGGTTGTCATAAGCAGAAGGCAGGCGGAAACCATGTTCTATTAAAGCGCTTTTCCTGGACCGGTCGCCTTCGTACATACCCCCGATCTGGGGTACGGTAACATGGCTTTCATCTATAATCATCAGGAAATCATTGGGGAAATAATCCAACAGGGTATAGGGGGGTTCCCCCGGGGCCCGGCCTGTTATATGCCGGGAGTAGTTCTCTATCCCGGAACAGTACCCCATTTCGCGCATCATTTCAATGTCAAAATTGGTTCTCTGCTCCAACCGCTGAGCTTCCAAAAGTTTGCCCTGACTGCGGAGCTCATTTAACCGCTGTTCCAGTTCCGCCTCGATATCCCGAATAGCCCGCTCCAGGTTTTCCTGGGAAGTAGCGAAGTGACTGGCAGGATAAATGGAAATATGGTTGCGTTCCCCCAGGATTTCACCGGTCAGGGTATCAACTTCCACTATACGGTCGATTTCATCACCAAAAAACTCTATTCTTACTGCTCTTTCCGTATAAGAAGCAGGAAATATCTCCACCACGTCACCGCGGACCCGGAATTTTCCGCGGATGAAATTGATGTCGTTCCTCTCGTATTGGATGTCAACCAGCCTGCGTAGCAACCTGTCCCTGTCCATGGCGCTCCCCCGGCGGATGGAAACAACCAGGTTTTTGTAATCCTCCGGCGAACCCAGACCGTAAATGCAGGACACGCTGGCCACTATAATGACATCGCGCCGTTCAAAAAGGGCTGCTGTTGCCGAATGGCGCAGTTTATCTATTTCTTCGTTGATGGAGGCATCTTTTTCAATATAGGTATCCGTTTGCGGTATATAAGCCTCAGGCTGGTAATAATCATAGTAGCTCACAAAATATTCAACGGCGTTTTCCGGAAAAAACTCTTTAAACTCACTGCACAATTGGGCAGCCAAAGTCTTGTTATGGGCAATCACCAGAGTAGGTTTATTAACCTGGGCAATCACATTGGCCATGGTGAAGGTCTTGCCTGAACCGGTGACCCCCAGCAGCGTCTGGTGCCGGAGGCCGGCGTTAATCCCTTCCACAATTTCTCTGATGGCCTTTGGCTGATCCCCTTTCGGTTTGTATTCCGAAACCAGCTTAAACTCCATTTTTTCTTCCTCCCAAACCATTAAACCATACCTGCCTAATCATTATATCACACCGGTTTCCAACAATACAAAGGCCACCCCGCTGAAGGATGGCGCCAATAACACCATATGAAAAACGTTTAAGCCAATTCGTTTAGTTTACCACCCAGCAGTTGACCGGAAACAGCAAAGAGGACCAGTTCGGGAATGTACCCATAACCGAGACCGGCCTTAACCCTAAGTACAAAAATCAGCGGTACCGTCAGATGGACGGCCAAAAACCATCGCAATGAGAATTTACGGGCGCCGGAACGCCAATAACCCATAGGAATATTCAACAACCAGGCAGCGAAAGAAACCAATCCTATTGCCATGGTTTCATACATCCAATTTCACCCACTCAACGAAAGATACAAATATAATATAGCACAATTACATCACCAGGAAAAGGGTAAAAAGTACATTCGACTTAACACCGCCCTAACTCCAATCACCTCAATCTAAAACCAGATACGGTCGGAGCCGGGTCACTTTATCAGAGAGTCATATAAAGCCCGTACCTTTTTAATATCTTCCCAGACCGGCCGTTTCTTGGCCGGGTCCCGTAATAAAGCAGCCGGGTGGAAAGTAGGCATTATCCGAATACCGTTTTTCTCGTACCACCGGCCTCTGTCACGGGTAATTCTGGCTCCGCGGTCAATGATATTCTGAATGGCTACCGAGCCCAACAGCACTATAATTTTTGGTTTAATAAGCGCAATTTGTTTTTCCAGCCAGGGTTTGCAGGCATCGGCTTCCTGCGGCGCCGGCGTCCGGTTGCCGGGCGGCCGGCACTTTACAATATTGGCTATGTATACTTCATTCAACTGCCACCCGCCGGCCAGTATAATTTTATCCAAAAGCTGACCTGCTGCCCCGACAAAGGGCAAACCCTGCCTGTCCTCCTCAGCGCCCGGGCCTTCACCTATAAACATAAGGTGCGCATCGGGATTTCCTTTGCCAAACACAACCCCCCTACAGCCGGCTCGCAGACCGCACCGGCAGCAATCCCTGGCCAAAAGGGAGAGCTGCTTCAGATCACTACAGTTCTCTATTGCAGCCAAAAGTTCAAAATCGTTCATTTCCACCATCTCCGCTTAACCCTATTGGCAACGTTAATTTCCCGGTAAGAGACATATTCCCCCGGTATTCCGGCCGGCGAGTGCCGGGACAGTACAAAATATTCTACTTAATTTCCATTACTTCCTCTTTTTTCTGGAATTTTCTTGAACCAGAATGACGCTCCTGCCAAATCTCCCGCGGGGTATTTCCTCGAATTCGGCAATAAAAACTGGGCATTCCACAAAAATCTTAGGGAATACCCATACCTACTTTTGCTGATTAACCTGTCTGCAACACAAATTTGGCCTTTCTGAAATCGGATTTGCCCGATGATAAAGCCAATATTTTGGTCAATATTTTATCCCGCGTTTCGTCAACGGCAGCAAAATCCATGGCATCTATATAATAGGTTTCCAGTTCATCATGCAGCTTTTTGGCTTTACTTATAAACCTAATGGCTTCCTCTACCTTTTGATTGAACCTTTTTTCCGCGTCGTTAACAGCGGCGCGATTTTTCTCCACTACCTGGGGCGAAACACATTCCAGCATATCGATAATACGGTCGCCGTCCCGCGTAGGCTCAACAGTATGCGGCGGCATACTGTTAATCACAGCTATGTTTATCTCCGGAATCACCACCATATCCAGGCTCTCGGGGTCAAGTGAACAATGATAAATATCCACGTTATAACCCCGGTCCGCAGCCGCCTGGGCAATTTTCTTAAGCAGGGTGGACTTGCCCGTCCCCGGCTGACCTTTAATTATATACCTTGTACTGATCCCTTCAGTAATGTTGTCAATATAGTTGACCAATCCTTCCGGGGTGATGGCGCTGGCAAACATATGCCTGGTCACCGGCTGTCTGCTGAATATTTCGTTGATAATTGAATTCGCCACCTGATTGGCTTTGGTATAATCCATGCCTTCTGCATAATAATCTTCCCATTCGTCATGTATTGTTTTGGCTTCTTTGAGACACTTATATGCTTCCCGGAAACATTCCCATACCTCCTGACCGCACTTTATAATGGCTTCTTTGTTTTGCCGCAGCATTTCTTCATCCCAGAATTCGCCCAGGTTGATAATCTGGTCCACGGCGCCGGGATTTTTGGGGTCAACTATATGGGGTGCTGTCCCGTCAACCATGGCCAGTTTTAAATCTGAAACGACTATTCCGTCAAGAGAATCGTTATCAGAAGAGCAGCACAAAAGCTCCACATTGTATCCCCGGTCTGCCAGGGCCAACCCGATACGTCTCATGAGAGACGATTTACCTGTTCCCGGACCTCCTTTAATGATGAATATGCGATCCATATCCTGCAGGACCGAATCATAGAACGAGTAGAACCCCTGGGCTGTGTTCCCGCCTGGAAAAACACGTTTGATGCTTCCTCCTCGCGACATCAAACTGGCCTCCTTTAAATTATTTTTGGCCGGACTGGGCCATAGTTTTTCACTACTCTCATCATATACAGGGACGAGACGAAAGGTGACACAGAATCGGGAGGTTTCAGTGGGTAAACTTATGCCAGATTTTTGGCAGGAGGCCGGCGGACTTCATTTCCATATATGTATTTTCATACCCTTGCGGAACAGGAATAACACCCAGCACCTGGTTGGGTTTAAAGGGCGCTGTTTTTCTCTGCCACCGCTGTTTGGCCCAGGATAAAAATTCTACCTGCAGGTATTTGGGACGCAGTATCAAAACTGCCTCTATATCGGCCTTCGAGTTAACCGGAATCCCATTGATGGAATATATCACATCCCCCGGCATGATCCCCATGTCGTCTGCCAGGGTGTGGGATACCGCTTCCAGCACCATCACGCCGTCGCCGGTATGGGTGAAAATGGGTTCTTCCCGCAATTCCATGCGCTGCCCCAGGTAAATCACCAGTTCATGACCCAACGGCGCAAACAGGGCCGCTAGCATCTGAACAAACCTGTGCTTGGCTGAAATTAAGGCCAGGCCCAGCAAAATAAGGCTGTAAATACTTAAATTACGGGCAGAAATCCTGCTTTTCTGCCTGGGTGTCCGGGCTATGGCCATATCGCCGTAGCCAAGGGCGGCCAAAACAGGCATCAACGCCGGGACAACAAAGAGATGCTTGCCCAAATAGGGCTTTATCAGAGGTCCCCAATCGGGTAAATAAGGCAGTTGCAACACACTCTGACCATCTATCATATCTGTGGTAACAAGCGTCAGGGCCATTAGGGGGATAGGCCAGAACTTCTGCAAAGTAAACCCGCCCACCACGGCAGTTGATTTTTTGGTGCGGGTATAAATAGGGATGGCCCCCCTGTGCCCGCTGACCAAAATCAAAAAACTTTCCACCATATGCAAAATTGCTATCAAGGCCATAAGTTGAGGTACCTTTACACCCGGCGGATAGCCAATCAGGACACCGGTTAAACCAATTATTCCACCGGCATAGGAGAAACATAAAAATCTGGGATTGATAAGCATGAGGAACAATGCTAAAGGCCAAATATAACCTACACCAATGTTATCAAGGGAGACACCTGTAAGCACTAAAAGAAAACTCCCTATTATACCGCCCAGGATGCCAAAAACCGTAGAATAGAAGGTATCAAGAATAACACTCCCGCCACGCAGCCCAAAAAAGGCTTCCCTGTTTTTGGCAATTCTTCGGTGCTGTATGCCCACCAGGCCAACTATCACCAAGAACAGCGGATTGAAAATGGATTGGACAATCCCTTCCAAAATCCGCAGCGCCACATCGAACCACAGCAACATAAGGGCCACTCCCATCCGGTTTAATTTACCTCAACCACAAGAAGCCACGGGTTTATAAATTACCGTGGCTTCTGTATGGGTTAATCTCTTACAGATTTTTCTTCCAGAATAGAAATTGCCTTTTCCAACTGCAAATCCTTTTCGCTGTTTTCGGGAAGCTCAACTTTTACATCGGGCTGAATTCCTTTTTTATGAATATCCCTCTTCTTGGGAGTTAAATACTTGGCAGTAGTCAGTTTTAACCCGGCCTTGTTTTGGAGGGTATAAATTGATTGGACAACACCTTTGCCAAAAGTCTTGGTGCCAACCAAAGTACCACTCCCGGTATCTTTGATGGCGCCCGCCACAATTTCGGAAGCGCTGGCGCTATTTTCATTGATCAATACGACAAGCGGAAGTTCGATCCTTTTATCATCCGCCTCATAGTACTCATCACTGCCTGTCCGGTATTCAACGTATACAATAGGCCCTTTGGGAATAAATTTATCTGCTATCCTCACCGCAGATTCCAGATCCCCTCCCGGATTGTCCCGCAAATCCAGGATCAGTCCTTTTGGCTTATGGGCCAGGACCTCCTGCAAAACTTTATCCAGTTCTTCGTCCGTATTGGAAGCAAACATGCTGATAGCAATATACCCTATCTTGGTATTAGGCAAAATTTTACCTTCCACCGTGGGTACTTCAATCATTTCCCTTACTATTTTGAAATTCAGGAACTTGTTGGTTTGTTTCCTGAATACCTGGAGAACCACTTCCGTACCCACCGGTCCCCGCATTAAACCAACAGCGGTATCAAGGTCCATGTCTTTTGTATCTTTATCGTTTACTTTGGTTATAATGTCACCGGCCTTAATTCCGGCCTTTTCCGCCGGAGTGCCCTTAATGGGTTCGATGACGGCTATATGTTCGCCTTTCATGGAGACAATAATGCCAACCCCGCCAAAACTGCCCTGCATCTTTTCCTGGAGCTCTTTAAACATTTTGGGGGGCATATAAACGGAGTAAGGGTCTCCCAACGAATCCACTATGCCTTTAACGGCCCCTTCCACCAGAGTTTCTGTTTTTACCTTCTCAAGATAATTCCTCTCAATCAAGGATATGACTCTGGCCAAGGTGCCGACATTGTTATAATTAGTAATCAATGCCCCTGTTACCAATCCGCTGGCAACTACCGATAGGATAATAAATACAGCCAGTACTCCGAGAAGGACTCGTTTGCCTTCGCGCAACCTGATTCACCTGCCCTGGTTTCTAACACAATTAATTGCCTGTTTCTAACACAATTAAATATATGTATTATACTACAATAATATTAGTAAAAATACAACAACGAGTTACCTTCTCCTGCTATGTCTACAAATATTTTCTTGGATTGACAGGGGTGCCGTTTTCCCTCACCGAAAAGTCCAAATGGGGGCCGGTACTTAAACCGGTACTGCCCACCTCAGCAATTTTATCGCCCTTTTTAACTTCCTGACCCTCGCTGACCAGTTGAGAAGATAGGTGAGCATATGTAGTAGTCAATCCGTCACCGTGGTCGATTACCACAACCTTGCCGTATCCGCTCATCCAACCTACAAAGGTTACCGTTCCGTCATCGGCAGCCTGTACCGACGTGCCGGTGGGGGCTGCTATATCAATACCGTAGTGCATTCTTTTCGTACCTAAAATGGGGTGTACACGCCAGCCAAATTCCGATGTAATCCGGCCGTCCACAGGCCATATAAACTTCCCGGTACCTTTTACAGTGGTATTTCTTTTTCGCGTTAACTCCCTGATTAATTGGTTCAGCTTTTCCGTTTCTTCTTCTAATTCTTCATAAGCCTCTTGGTATTGGGCTTTCCGGGTACGAATATCCTTCAGCATTTCATTACGGCTGGCCAGCTTTGTTTGTAAAAAACTTTGCCTTGATTCGTAACGGTTTTTAATAGATCTGATTTCATTTAATTTTACTTCCAGATCGGCTTTTTTATTTTCAATGTCTTTCTTTTCCGCCTCGATGTCTTCCACCAGTTTGGAATCCTGTTCCACAATTCGTTTTAAAAACTCAAAGCGGGTAATGAATTCCGTGAAATCGCGCGAACTCAAAAGTACTTCCAGGTAACCGATTTGTCCGTTCATGTAGATGTCTTTAACCCTGACATTTAAAACTGCTGACCTTTCCGCCAGCCTATCCTCAGCTTCGGCCAGTTCGACCTTCACTACATTATACTGTTTTTCCGCAGCAGCCAGTTGCTCCTTAATTTTTCCAATTTCCGTCTGTACGGCATCTATGTCCTTGTCCAACTTGTCCAGTTCCTGCAGGACCATTTTTTCGTTAGCCTTTTCTTCTTTTATTTTTTTCTGGGCGCTCTGCATTTCATTTTGTGTCTGTTGCTGCCGGCGAATAAGGTCATTCAAAGAAGAGGCATACCCCGGTATCACACTGCCTGTCATAAAAACGCCTATTACCAGCGCAGCAACTAAAGACCGCCACTTGCATAGGGACATGACCAAACCCTCCCCTTTCAAACTCTGAGAAACTTGTGCATGGAAATCCCGCTGCCGACTGCGCCTAGGAAGGTGCCTACACCCAGCAGCGAAGCGCTTATATTTATTAAAAACCGCATATCGGTACGCAAGCCCATAAAAGCCAGATCTCTCTGCAGGTAATCAGCCAGGGTTAAATAGGCAAAACACACCACAATAACGGCAAGCAGGGCGCCAACAAACCCCAGGATCATACCTTCCAGCAGAAAAGGCCAGCGAATAAACCAGTTAGTGGCCCCAATCATTTTCATGATCTGAATTTCTTTCCGGCGGGCAAAAACCGTTAGCCGAATGGTGGTAGCAATCAGGAAAATAGCCGCCAAGGCCAGCAGGACAATAACCGCTACGCCGATGGCCCTTACCCATTTGGTAACAGCGAAAAGGCGTTCAATTACTCCTTGGCCGTAATTGACTTTCTCAATGCCGGGTATTTTGGCAATTTTCAAAGCTATAGGTTTTACCTGTCTAGGGTCCTTAACTGTAATTCGATAGGAATGAGGAAGGGGGTTATTACCTCCCAGAGCCCTGACCATCCTGGACTGATCACCTAACTGTCGGCGGAACTCTTCAAGAGCCCTGTCTTTTGAAATAAACTCGATATTGGCTATACCGTTGATGGATAAAATTTTGCTTTCCAGGGCACGCGCCTGTTCCAGGTCAACATCGTCCTTTATAAAGGCTGAAATTTGCACATTTGACTCAAGTTTAGAAGCCAGGTTGTTGGTATTAATCACCAAAAGCAGCGAAACGCCGACTATAATCAATGACACGGCCATTGTCCCCACGGAAGCCAGTCCGATCCAGCTATTGCGGCGCAGGGATTTAAAAGCCTCCGTCAGGAAATATCCAAGGGTCCTAATTCTCATAACCGTATACCCCTCTTTGTTCGTCTCTGGCAATACGTCCTTTTTCCAACGCTATAACCCGTTTTTTCATGTTATCGACAATTTCCTTGGCGTGGGTGGCCATGATAACAGTCGTACCACATTTGTTTATATCGTCCAACAGCCTCATTATTTCCCATGAAGTATCAGGGTCAAGGTTGCCTGTAGGCTCATCAGCTATAATCAAAGGCGGGTTATTTACTATAGCCCTTGCTATAGCCACTCTTTGCTGTTCGCCGCCGGACAATTCCGAAGGCATCACGTCCGCCTTTTTTTCAAGACCGACCATGCTCAACGCGCTTGGCACGGCTTTTCGTATTTCCCTTTTGGAAGCTTCTATAACCTCCATGGCAAAAGCCACATTTTCATATACAGTTTTGTTGGGCAGCAGCTTGAAATCCTGAAAAATCACCCCGATAGAACGCCTTAAATAGGGTATCTCCCTAGGACGAATACGGCTGATGTTTTTGTTATTGAACATAATCTGTCCCCTGGAAGGAGCCTCTTCTTTTATGATAAGTTTAATAAAAGTCGATTTACCTGCCCCGCTCGGCCCTACTAAAAAAACAAATTCTCCTTTTTCTATCCTCGTTGTGACGTCTGTCAGCGCCCTCGCACCGTTCGGATAAAATTTGGAGACGTTGAGAAAGTGAATCATATTTTTCTTCCACCCCAACAAGCATTTTCGGTAATGCGATAATTAGTGCGTCTTTACACAAGCCTATCTTGATTTTTCGACACCTTGTAGCAAATTCCTCTTTTTTTCAGGCGGTTTTCTGGCTTGGGGCGGTAAATTTCCGTTTGCCGGGTAACTATGGCTCCTTCAAGTAACGGATACCCCGTTTTGCTTACTTTGCATTTAAAGCCAGGTGCGGTCGATGTTTTTTCAATATTTTCAAGTACGTCCATTGGAGGGGTGGGTGGGGTTCTCCGCTACCTCAGAGCTTTATGCTGCTGCAAAACCTAGCCAGGCAGGCAGCGTTCCCGAACTCGATGGCTCATGTTGCAGTTTCGGCGGAAAAACCGCTGCACATAAAGTAAACGTTGCTTAAAAGTTACGGGCGGAGACAGTGTAAACTCCGTTCGGTTGAAATTGCCGAACCCGGCCAAATCGTCATCCGTGACTCAATGGCCGGGTTTCCGACGTCCGTGTCGGAAACGGCAATTTCAAGCCCTCACTGTCGTAAACACAGGCTTGCCGCCCTCCACTAAGTCGCAACTCATCACTTTAATGTGCAGCGGTTTTT